>JBMZTF010000049.1:0-10476 GCA_049623565.1 Litorivicinaceae bacterium | reverse complement strand
TAACACGTGAGTTTTTTGAATATGCGGTTGAACGTATTCCCGGATCCATTCGGGTCGCCTTCGCGACTCATCAAGGCAAACGTATTGCGATGTCGTTCTGCCTTCATGACCAGAAAACCCTCTACGGTCGCTACTGGGGTACATTGCACGAGTTTGACTGCTTGCACTTCGAGACATGCTTCCACCAGTGGATCGAAGATGCGATCGAACAAGGATTTGAGCGGTTCGATCCCGGTGCTCAGGGCGAACATAAGATTGCACGTGGCTTCAGGCCGGTAAAGACCCGAAGTCTCCACTGGATCGAAAACCAGGAGTTTGCAGCAGCGATCGATCAGTTCCTTATAAAGGAACGGGCGCACATCGATCGATACTTCCAGGCATGTGACGACCACACGCCCTTTAAATTATCAAGTGAAACGCTTCGTATTTAGGAGGAGCCCGGTAATCGGCCCAAGAAATCACAACCCAGACAGCCTAATGGACACATTCCACTCCTGAGCGTCGAAGCCCGCTATACTTGACGTTTTCCAAGTCTTTACATATGGAAGCGATATGCGGACCTCCCAACTGTTACTACCAACCTTGAAAGAAGATCCGATTGATACCGTCGTAATCAGCCACAAGCTGATGTTACGTGCGGGTATGATTAGACAACTCGCGTCAGGCCTTTACACATGGTTACCGCTCGGCGTTCGCGTGCTTAAAAAAGTCGAACGAATTGTGCGCGAAGAGATGAATCGTGCCGGAGCGCAGGAAGTACTGATGTCGGGAGTTCAGCCCGCCGAACTTTGGCAAGAGACTGGCCGCTGGAGCCAATTTGGACCTGAATTATTGCGTCTCAAAGATCGTCATGAACGTGATTTCTGCCTAGGACCAACCCATGAGGAAGTGGTCACGGATCTCGTTCGTCGTGAGGTCAATTCGTATAAACAGTTACCACTCAACTTGTATCAGCTTCAAACAAAATTCCGTGACGAGGTCCGCCCACGTTTTGGGGTCATGCGTTCACGAGAATTCATCATGAAAGATGCATACTCATTTGATATTAACGAAGACGGTATGCGCCAGAGCTATCAAACGATGTATGACGCCTATTGCCGGATTTTTGATCGGATTGGACTCGACTACCGCGCGGTTCTCGCTGACTCAGGCGCTATTGGAGGTAGCGGATCGCAAGAGTTCCATGTACTTGCAGAGTCAGGCGAAGATGACATCATCTTCTCGGATGGATCTGACTACGCGGCCAACATTGAAAAGGCAGCATGTATTGCCTCGGGAACACGAAAAGCACCCCGCGACGACATGTATAAGGTTGAAACACCCACTCAAAAAACGATAGATGCGCTGGTCACCGATTTCGAACTTCCGATTGAGCAGACGGTCAAAACACTCATCGTGCGCGCATCCAAATCCTGTGAATCTGATTTTGTAGCACTGATCATCCGTGGCGATCACTCCTTGAATGAAGTCAAAGCAGAAAACCATGTGAAGGTAGCAAGCCCCTTAACGTTCGCAACAGAAAACGAAATCAAAAAGCTCATGGGAGCTGGGCCTGGGTCACTTGGCCCAGTGAATTGTCCAGCTCAAGTCATCGCCGACCTTCAGGCCGCAGTCTGCTCGGATTTTGCGGCAGGTGCGAATCAAGAAGGCTGGCATTACTTCGGCATCAACTGGGGCCGCGATTGTAGCGAACCGGAGACGGCAGATCTGAGGAACGCTGAGGAAGGTGATCCAGCACCTGACGGATCAGGAACGTACCTGATCCGTCGCGGGATCGAAGTTGGCCATGTCTTCCAGCTTGGACAGAAATACTCAGAAGCAATGAACGCAACAGTTCTCGATGAGAACGGCAAGCAATCGACTATGTTTATGGGTTGCTATGGTATCGGAGTGACACGGATTGTCGCGGCTGCGATTGAGCAACGTCACGACGAACGAGGAATCTGCTGGCCCCCGTCACTGGCACCGTATGATGTCTGCATCGTTCCAATCGGCGGCAATAAAAATCCAGCTGTCGATGAACAAGCAGTGCGCATTCAGAAAGAACTCCAAAGCCACGGCTTAGACGTACTGCTCGATGATAGGAATATGGGGCCTGGCCCTCGATTTGCTGATATGGATCTTATCGGCATACCTGTTCGCATCGTTGTCAGTGCGAAAACCCTTGAAGACTCGGAAGTTGAACTCAAACAACGAACTGAGGACGAGGCGTCGCGGGTGCCTCTGGAGGACGTTGTGGATATTGTGATTACACTTGAATGGCTCAAATCTTAGTTCTTTTTTACAGTCGCACGGGTCATGTTGCGTCCCTTGCCGAAGCCGTTGCCGAAGGTGTTGAGCAGGCGGGTTGTGAGGCAAGACTGCGTGCAGTGCCAAGTCTTACGCCCTCGCACTCAGAACCGGTGGGTGGTAGTTTCGAAAACGAAGACGGCTATCTCTTTGCAACTAAAGATGATCTCAGAACCTGCGATGGTCTAGCGCTCGGCTCACCAGCTCGATTCGGAACTATGGCTGCTCCACTGAAAGGATTTTTAGAGACAACTTCAGATCTGTGGCTGTCCGGCGCGATGATCGATAAGCCCGCGTGTGTATTTGCCTCAGCATCATCCTTACACGGAGGGCATGAGGCCGTACTCCAATCGATGATGACCCCCTTGCTGCATCACGGTATGGTCATCATGGGTTGCCCATATTCGGACCCTGGTCTGGCGGCTACCGAAGGCGGCGGGACTCCTTACGGTCCAACACATCTCGATGCCCAAACCCTCCGCCCCCATGAACATGATATGGCCGTTCGATTGGGAGAACGCCTTGCCAAATGGAGTCGATATGACTGACGCAACAACTTATCGCCGACGCAAGCAAATGTTTTTCGCTTGGTTAAGGATCTCCCTGATCGGTCTCATTGTGTTGCGTATTTCTGGGCTCTGGCTACTAACGCCAGCAGCAACTGCGGTGGGTGCGATTGGGGTCACACTAATATTGGTTGCGTTTGTGTGGCCAGTTTTCAGGCAACACATTAAAGCAAGCCTCTGGCTCAGCTTTGTCGCATGTTTGTTTTTTACGACGGGGGTATTGAACGCGATGACAGATGGACGAGAACTGTTCGGTACTATTGAATCGCTCTTGGCGGCGACTATTTTCGTTAGCGCGATGATGTTTGCGCGAAACTCCTATCGGGAGCTCGAGGCTATAGCAGAAGCGTCAGGGCAATCGACCACATAAACAGGCCGATTCCGATATCTAGAATCGTCCACGCTTTTGCATTCTCAAATATTGGTCTAAGTAGACGCGCTCCGTAACCTAAGCTCACGAACCATACCCAACTTGCTGAGACCGCACCCGCTGCAAATGAGGATCGATCTTCTGGGGCATACTGCGTACCCAGGCCACCAATAAGCACAAGCGTGTCCAGATAGACATGCGGATTAAGTAACGTAACACCAACAATGGTCCAGAAAGCGGGCCAAAATGATTCAACAACGCGGCCCTCCACTTTAAGCACGTCATTTTTCAAAGCGGACCGAAAACATATCACTCCGAAGCAGATCAAAAAGAGTGCGCCGCCAATCCGTGTGACCCATTCAAATGGAGGCCAGAGCTCGGTAATTGCACTCATGCCATATACCCCAGACACCATCAATAATGTGTCGCAAAAGATGCATACAGCGACAGTCACCGTGACCTGACGGCCAGCGATCCCCTGCCTTAACACATGGGCGTTTTGGGCACCGATCGCAGCTATTAATCCGAGCGCAATCCCGAAACCAGAGGCAGCAGCAAACCAGTTCAAAAGCATCCTTGACGAGAAAAATTTAATTTGGCTGCCCGATAATAACAACGGACCAACATCGTTTGATATCACAGTCCACACTAATTGCTTACCGGATCTGTTCGAATAAGAACCGCGGCTAATGCATATGGGAACTGCCAAAAGACAGAGCGAGTAGATAAACCGTCATATTCAATCGTTTATTACACACCTCGCCGAGAGGACGGCCTCAAATAGATCCTCCCGTCTCACGAGGAAATGTAGCCGATGACGGGCACCGACAGCGCCCCAGAGAAGAAGACGGTCGCCTTCTTCCAGGGCAATGCTGTCTCCCGGAAAAGGAACCAGATCACCATTCAGGCGAACCAACAGCAGGCAAATCAACGGCATACTCGGATAGTCAAGACCCGGATCGACCAGCAAATCACCAAGCTTAGGAGCTTTCGCGGCTTGTAAAAATGGGAGCACGCCAGGAGCTTCATCATCATTCAAAGTAAAATCAAAGTGCGCTAACTCAGGGCTTTCTCCGGAGAGCCGCGTATTTAGCTTTTCTATAATCTCATTAACCAAGGGCTCAGGCATTACCTCGAGCTGACCCAAAAACTGGTGCAATAGTGGCGTTGTGATGCGTGCATATATCTCTTGCGCAATAATGCGGCCCTCGCGCAACACAAAACTAAAATGTCCTTGGCCAAAAACAGGTTCGCTGGTTGACCTGTTCCTTCGCGCAACAGTAAATAAATTCGGATTCTCCGATTGCGCCGTTAACAGGATCGAAAGATTGTCACCATCGTCGTCGGTTCCAGCGATGATACCAACCGCGTCACTAATTCGTGCCTCGCGCAGGGTTTGTGCTTCTGTCCCAATACCTTGAATCCAAGGCCAATCACCTCGCGCTCCTGGGGCTCTCGTACTAACAAGACAAAATGGAATTTGTTCTCGGATAAATGCTTCGACCATTGTTTCAGCCATTCGCCCAGCTGCACAGATGATCCAATGCCCTGAGCTTGGAATCTCAACCGCTTCAATTTGGTTGAGATCTGGGTCAACCAGCTCATGGTAGAGCGCAAATGCATATGGTTTACGGATCAGTTGGGTCACGCTTCGTGATGCGACTCGGAAGGGATCAACCACAACTTCAGTATCAAAACTTCGCAGGTTGCGTGTATTAGCATCAGTGGCGGAACGCGCATAGACGGGCACTCGCGGGGCAAGAATTCGTGTGTTAGTTGAGACTGTAAGATTGACTTGATCCTGATCTGTTAACGCAAGTACACCTCGACACAATGCGTGTTGAACTCCAGCATCGACGAGCGTCTGAGGCTCAGCAGCATCGCCCACCAGAATATCGAGCTCGTAACTTAGGTCAGAAAGTCTCGCGGCATCCGCCCTATTAACGTTTGAATCAATCATCACGCACCGCACTCCGGACTGATCCAAAAAACGAATTAACTGACTACCCGCGGCCCCATACCCACAGACAACCCAGTAGGGGTATTTAATTCCATGAATCCTCGATACCGACCGTTGATATGAACGTAGATATCGAAACGCAGGATCTGATAACACCGCTAAAATAGAGCCGATCGAGTAGAGCCAAGCGATCACGGTCGAGTACATCACAAACAACATCCAAAGCTTTTGGCTCGGAGTAAATGGATATGGAATTTCTCCAAATCCGATCGTAGTCGCTGTAAAACTCACCAGGTAAAATGCATCGAGGAAAGAAAGATGGTAAGCGGAACCCGCGGGTGTCACTCCGGGAATTAACACGAGACCTAACACACTGATCGCATAGGTAACGATCAGCGTAATAAGTGGTGTACGCAATTCAAGCAGCAATAACCACATCGCAGCGCCACGGATCCGCGAACGACCCCGCGCGTTGAGGTTCGTTAGCGTTTTAATTGAACTGTCTCAGCGATTAATAAGACCACGCTTGTGACATTGGCGAGCATCGCACCACCCGCTAGAGACACGACGCTGGCCATGATCCCGACAGATACTTCACCGGCCACCTGAGCCGCGTAACCCCAAATCACAGCTGCCGCAATCAGCTGGAGATCAGCAACTAAACTAGTCGCCAACAAAACCGCGCCCAGGTGCGAGCGGTCGCCAATCTTCAGTATCGTTGCGATCAAAGACACCACCAAGGCAAAGAAAAATTCGTAGGGATTATGATGATGCGGGTTATCGATTTCGCCAACGAAGAAGCCGAAGTTCAAGGTCAGGGCGAGGACAATAAAAAAAGCGAACCAGACACGCTGGGTATTCATAACCAACTCCAAACGATCGGGGGCGATGCCCCCCTCTCGTTAATAGTCACCGATTATGCAACAGGATGCGAGACCGAGTTGAGCCTCGCTTCAGTTTCCGTGGGCAGTAAATCTGATATTGCGTCACGTTCACCGACCAATTCATTATTGGTCGCGTCCATTTTGCTTCTCGAGAAATCGCTCAGATCGATACCCTGAACCACCTTGTAATCGCCGTCTTCGCAAACCACCGGGTATGAATAAATCACACCAGGAGCGATTCCATAAGAACCATCGGCAGGGACCGCCATTGAGACAACTTTGCCTTTGCTTCCAATAATCCAATCGCGCATGTGATCAATCGCAGCCTGAGCAGCAGACGCGGCGGATGAGGCGCCACGAGCGTCAATAATCGCCGCACCGCGCTTGGCTACGGTCGGGATATAATCGTTTTCGTACCAGTTACGATCAATTTGATCCAACGCAGGCTGTCCTTTAACAGTCGCACGGTGCAGATCTGGGTACTGCGTTGGAGAATGATTACCCCAGATACACACATCCCCAACATCGGTAGGCTGAACACCCAGGTGATCCGCCAGAATACCAACCGCTCGGTTGTGATCAAGGCGGGTCATTGCCGTGAACTGACGAGGATCGAGACCTGACGCGTTGCGACTGGCGATCAATGCGTTGGTGTTCGCTGGGTTGCCGACGACGAGCACGCGTACACCTTTTGATGCGTGATCATCCAGTGCCCTGCCCTGGACAGAGAAAATCTTTGCGTTCTCTTTCAAGAGATCGGCACGTTCCATGCCAGGACCGCGGGGGCGAGCGCCGATCAAGAATGCAACGTCGGCGTCCTTGAAACCATCTTCCGGATTATCGTGCGTAGTAATACGGGCCACCAACGGGAATGCGCAGTCAATCAGTTCCATGACGACGCCATTCAACGCGCTCATTGCCGGCGGAATTTCCACCAACTGAAGGATCACTGGCTGATCTTTACCGAGCAACTCTCCTGCAGCAATTTTAAAGAGAATTGTGTAGCTAATCGCACCGGCGGCACCAGTGACCGCAACGCGCACAGGTTGTTTCATTCATTGCTCCTTATCGGGGAATCGGAGTTCAAACGTGATGCCATCCATTGTCCGATGGCCCGAAGTTGCTCAGGCACCACGCTATGTGGCATGGAAAACGCCTGAAATGTAACCGGATAACCAAGCGCAGATAACGAGTCGCGTGCTTGCTCTCCAAGTACATAGGGGACCACGGGATCCAATGTCCCGTGATGAATCTCGATAGGTAATGTCTCTGGATCACGACCCGGAGACAATGTTGGATCTTGACCACCAACCCAGTACGTCGATAACGCTAAAATTCCAGCAAGCGGCTCCTTTGAGCGAACTCCAGCATAAAGCGCAACAGCTCCGCCCTGGCTAAATCCAACCAAGAGAATTTGACCCGGCTCAATCCCGGCCTCAATTTGCGTCCGAACGATTGTGTCGATGCGGTCTGCGGATTCTGAAATACCTCGCACATCGATGGTTCGATCAATATCCATATGTTCGATGTCGTACCACGCAGGCATCACCATGCCACCGTTCACTGTCACCGGGATCGCTGGCGCGTGCGGAAAAATAAATCGCGTTGCCTGGTTCTCCAGACCCAAGAGCGGCAACGCAGGCTCAAAATCATGACCGCTCGCACCGAGCCCATGGAGCCATATGACGGCACTGTCAGCGGGTTGTGTTGGTTCTACGACGACTGCGTCAAACATGAAACATCCAGGGTATTGAGGAACGCGAAGCGTAATCGCGTTAATCTATGCACGCAATGACACTTTGGCTAAACACATGCTCGCAATCTTACGTCTTTTTTTTCTCGCAGTCGCAACATTTTTAGGTGGATTACTTATAAGCCTCGTGTCGCCTCTGAAACTGTTCTCACCAACACAGAAGCTGAGCTACCAGCTCGCAGCAGGAATCGCTGGATTCTGGGCTGACTTCATGCGCTGGCTTCTGACCACTATACAGACCGACTACGTCATCACGGGCGACAGGCTTGATCCCAGGGGAACCTATCTCATTTTGGCTAACCACCAGAGTTGGATCGATATCATGATGGTGATGGTTGTCCTCGGAAAAGGGACGACGCTACCTCGTTTCTTTATGAAGTGGGAATTGGTTTACATGCCGGTCATCAATATTTGTGCGTGGGTACTCGATTTCCCGATAATGCGCCGCTACACCCAAGAGGATATAAAAGACCGGCCGGAGCTTAAGAATCGGGATTTCGATTACGCTCACGAGGTTCTCTCCAGAAACCCAGAAAGACAGTGTGTTGTTGTGAACTACGCCGAAGGAACCCGATTCACTCCGGAAAAGCACAGAAAGAATCGGTCTCCGTACAAGCATCTACTCAAACCGAAAGTGGGCGGGCCACAGCTCGCGCTCGACTGCTTGAGAGGTCGGCTCGATGGTATTATCGATATCACGCTCGCGTATCCAGGCGCTAAGGTTAGTGTGTGGCGCCTAATGGCTGGCCGCGTGCCGAAAGTTATGATTCACGTGGAGACGATCGAGCTACCTGACGGGCTGGAGAAAACCCCGGAGACCTTGGCTGAGCTCAAGGCGTTCCGAGGTTGGATGAATTCAATCTGGGCGAAAAAAGATGCCCGTATCGACCAGATGATTAACGGTACACAGGTAAACGACCGCACATCGCCTTGACACTATCGCGAACACGTCCCTTAACCGCCTCATCGTCGAGGTTGTCGAGGACATCACAAATCAAGCCAGCCAATTCCCGGCAATCGCTCTCAACGAAGCCACGAGTCGTCACGGCGGGTGTGCCAATCCTTATCCCTGAAGTAACGAATGGCGACTGCGGATCATTCGGCACCGCATTCTTATTCACCGTGATGTGTGACTCACCAAGCGCAGCGTCAGCCGCTTTTCCTGTAATTCCCTGAGCAACTAGATCCACCAGCATCAGGTGATTATCAGTCCCGCCCGAGATGATTTTAAATCCACGCTCGATGAAGACCGAAGCCATCACCTGAGCATTTTTCACAACTAGCTCTTGGTAGGCCCTAAACCCGGGCTCCATCGCTTCTTTAAAGGCGACTGCTTTGGCGGCAATCGCATGCATCAGTGGCCCGCCCTGCATTCCCGGGAAGACCGCTGAGTTCAATTTCTTGTGAAGCGTCTCGTCATCTTGGCCCGATAGGATCAACCCCGAGCGAGGGCCACGCAGTGTCTTGTGTGTCGTTGTAGTAACCACATGCGCGTGTGGAATCGGCGATGGGTACACCCCAGCGGCTACCAGACCAGCGATATGAGCCATGTCAACTAAAAAATAAGCGCCAACATTATCAGCGATCTCACGCATCTTAGCCCAATCAACCACCCTAGAATAGGCCGAAAAACCACCAAGAATTAGCTTGGGTTTGTGCTCAACAGCCAGGTCTGACATCTGGTTGTAATCAAGATAGCCATCGGCGTCGATCCCGTACTGAACCGCGTTGTAGACCTTGCCCGAAAAGTTGACAGACGCACCGTGTGTGAGGTGACCGCCATCGGCGAGAGACATACCAAGCACCGTATCACCGGCCGCCATCAACGCTAGGTACGCAGCGGCGTTTGCTTGAGAGCCCGCATGCGGCTGAACGTTAGCGTATGCCGCACCGAATAGAGCCTTCGCTCGGTCAATGGCTAGTTGCTCAACAACATCTACATGTTCACAGCCACCGTAGTAACGCTTACCGGGGTAGCCCTCGGCATATTTATTTGTAAGAACTGATCCTTGCGCCTCCAGTACCCTCGGACTCGCGTAGTTCTCTGAGGCAATCAGCTCAACGTGATCCTCTTGCCTGGTAGATTCATACTTCAACGCCTCACACAATGCTTCATCGTATACTGATATTGATGAGTTCATGTCGAACATCTACGTGCACTCCTGTCGCTTCATCATTCTGAAAAATCTTTCAACTCGCCACTACTGTCGGCCACGGTATCTGCTCGTCCGCAATATCATCGGGCGCTTTGAAGCGACCTGCATTTTAGTTACGATTCGCTGAAGTTGGGCTACTCAGGACCCTAATACATTAACAAAAAGTGGATATAAAATGAAAACGTTTGATCCCAAGGGTAAGCCAAAGAGCTGGTCAATCGAAATTACACCGAAGGAAAGTAAAACGATCAGCTGTTTCTCTACGTTTCTAGACCGCGATACTAAAGTTAACGTCACCAACCTACCTAAAACGTCTGTTACGGACATTTTCGCGACTGTGGAGAAATTGAAGCACGATGGCATGAATCCGGTGCCACACATTACGGCCCGTACCTTGATCGATGAGGATGAGCTCGCGAGGATAGTAGAGAAGTATGCAACTCTTGAGGTCTCTGAGGTTCTAATCATCGCTGGCAATAAATTCCAGCCGGCTGGCAG
>JBMZTF010000048.1:0-10529 GCA_049623565.1 Litorivicinaceae bacterium | reverse complement strand
TGGGGTTTACCTTGCCATCAAGTGTTACCACTGATGCGGTGCGCTCTTACCGCACCCTTTCACCCTTACCGACAAAGCCGGCGGTCTACTCTCTGCTGCACTTTCCGTAGGCTCACGCCCCCCAGGGATTACCTGGCACCTTGCCTCGAGGAGCCCGGACTTTCCTCTCCTGTAAAACAGCAGCGATTGCCTGGCTAACTCGCACGCAGTGTCCATGCTTCAGGCTAATCAGTCAATTGGCGATAGAGGGTTCGCCTAGGAATCCCTGTGATTTCGGATACTAATGCGGCGGCTTTAGTCGGCGGTAACTCGCGAGTAAGGATCCGAAGAATCCGGTCAGCATCAACACTCGATTGTTTGTGCCCGACGCCCGTAGGCCCTACCAAGACAACAAATTCGCCTCGAATTCGATCAGCATTCTCCGAAAACCAATCTGCACAACTTCCCGCAACGACACGAATAAGTTGCTCATGCGTTTTTGTGAGCTCACGAGCAAAAATGACTTTCCGCCCAAGAGCTTTCTGATCAAGTCTTCCTGCGAGGTCTACAATTCGATGCGGGGCCTCAAAAAAAATGAGAGTTCCATCATAAGAGAGTGCGCGTTCGAGCTCTTGATCGCGCGCATTTGATTTCGTTGAAAGAAAGCCAAAGAAATGTGACGGTGTAGCGGGAAAGCCACTAACAGATAATGCTGCCGTCAGCGCAGAAGGACCTGGAATAGGAATCACCTGAAATCCCTCTTCAACTACCTTATCAACAAGCAACCGTCCCGGATCACTAATCCCGGGGGTTCCCGCATCTGAAATCAGAGCTAGCGATTGTCCTGATTCAAGTGACTCAATCACTCGACCAGCTTTTCCGGACTCAGAATGTGCGTTCAGCGACACCATCCGCGTCGACACTTTGGCAAATTTTAGAATCTGGCCACTTACTCGAGTGTCTTCGGCTAGAATCACATCCACACGGTCTAGTACATCGATCGCTCGAGACGAGAGGTCACTCCATTGACCGATCGGCATTGCGACAACGTAGAGCGCTGATGGTAGAGTGTTTGTTTGTTTATTTTGTGACACTGTAGGTACCAAATTGTTTTCACGCTTAAAGCCTGCACGAAAAATCATTATTAGAACAAGTGTTTTAGTCGGTCTCACGCTCATCTCTGGATGCCAACAGCAAGTCAGACCACCTGTCACAGAAATTCCTAAAGGGGAAATACCACAAAGTTCTTCTTCACAAACAAGCGAGTCCAGCGAGGGCAATCAGGAGCCAGATCTGCCAAACCAAATCGACTGGAATCGACGATCCCGCGAGATTACTCGTACCGAATTATCACCGATTAGACGACAGATACCGCCGACCAGAAAAGTTGATATAGACGCGTCGCAGACATCTGGCCTTTCAATACAACAGCAAACCAGAGCCATCCCGGTTGAAATAGCGCCTTCAATTCAGCCGCTCGACGAAAAATCTGCGATGCCGGTCGCACCAATCGCGTCGACTGAACTTAAGCCAATCGCACCCATTGTCATTGAGCCTCCGAACGAAACCATACAAGCCATAGAAAATCCGATTGAAAAAGCGTCTGCAAAACTCTCTCAAAATGAACCTGAATCGGCGATTCTGACGATCAATACAATTGACCCAAAATCTCTATCAGACGAACAAAGAGCCGCTGTGCTGCGCATCAAAGCCCAAGCATATCGTCAGCTGGACATGTCGATCGCCGCACTCCGTTTCGATGCAGAGCGCTTGAGATATCTGCACGATAGTGCGCTGAATGCAGCTTCTCTTGAAATTCTCGAAGAACTCGAAGAGTTACCTGATCGTTTACTGCAGGATTTAAGCGTTGGAACTGATCTACTAGCGGGCATGGCGCATGCTTTTCTTTTAAGAAAAGCCCGTAGTGAAGATGGAATATTGCAATGGTTAAGGAAATACCGAACCCATCCGCTGTTGAAAGCAAATCTAAAGGAATATGAATTTCTAACGGCCGTTGAGCCACCGAAAGACTTTGATATCACTGTTCTACTGCCCCTGTCAGGCGATCTTGCAAACGCTGGGCGTGCTGTTCGTGATGGAATTTTATTTGAGTACCAACGGCAACAGTCTGAGGTCGGAGTTGCCCTGAACATAATTGACACGGAAAATCTATCAAGCAGTGAACTCACCGCAATCGGACAGTCCGCCAACTCTGAATTCATAATCGGTCCGCTACGGAAAGATAAAGTGATCGAATTAGTTGGATCGAGACCACGTATTCCAATTTTAGTTTTGAATCGCATCAAAACCGATCTAATCAATCGCTTATCGCCAGCCTACAGCTTAAGCTTGGCAATCGAAGATGATGCCGAATCAACCGTTAACCAAATTGCCCGCCAGGCTGATCGCCCGCGAGTAGTCGTGTTTCACGCCGATTCACCACTGGGACTCCGCGCATCTGAGGCTATCAACAAGCAGCTTATCCTTATCGGCGGATCATCTGGTGGGGACTTCGCGTTAGATAAGAAAAAGCCTGAAATAGCCATCACCGAAGCTTTCGGAGTCACTGATAGCAACAATCGACGGCGCGAAATGTCAAAAATGCTCGGTCTACGTCTTGAACACACACCCAGAATTCGACAAGACATGACCGCCGTTGTGGTGCATACGGATCCAAAAAAAGCACAACAAATCAGACCACTGCTTGACTTCTATTATCTTGGTCCCACTCCAGTCTATTTAATCGGAGCGTACCGCCCAGATCTTAAAGGAATCGCTGAAGATCTTCGCAATACCCAACTGATGGTGACACCTTGGGACTTAGGTACAGTTGAAAAAGAAGCGCTTGTAGGCCGAGTAACTGCGCAAGGTATTTTCGGATCATTGGTTGGTGTCGGGATTGACGCGATGCGAATGGCGATCCAGTTAGGATTTGGTGGCTCGACTTCCATTCAAGGGCAAACGGGCTATCTTACGTTGGGTTCCGATTCGATCATCCATCGACAACTGTCTATGATTCAAATTACAAATAAAGAGCAAATAAAGTCGAACCTGTGGGAGCCATCTCTCTCAATGCTGCAAATGGAGTTGCTCGATGCAGAACAATGAGTTTCTAGAAGAAAGGATCGCGATGCGGATCGCAAAAGCAACCGACGCGCTAGAAAAAAGTTTTGGTCTCGCACCAAGCCTTGTGACGGCAGCAAAAAATCTGAACGATTGCATTTTGAATGATGGCAAGATTCTAGTAATCGGAATCGGCTCATCTGCTGCAATCTCCCAAATATTTGCAGCGCACCTCATGCATAAGTTTGAGCGAGATCGGCCAGGGCTTCCGGCAATCGCTTTAAACGCCGATGGCATCACGATAAGCGCACTCGCCGAAGAGTCCCACTCGGAGAAGTACTCGCGTCAGGTCAAAGCACTCGGTAAAGCCGGAGACAGCGTGCTGATCATATCAGCAACTGGTACACATTCGAGTATCATAAAAACAGTCGTCGCTGCCCATGAAATTGATTTGCCAGTGATTGCCCTAACTGGAGGAGATGGTGGCGAGATTTCAACACTGCTGAATCACGGAGATACAGAGATTCGAGTAAACTCTGATCATCCGACAACAGTTTGCGAGCAGCATTTAATGCTTGTGCATTGCTTAAGCGAATTGATCGATCTACAAATATTTGGCTAATTCAAGGAGTTGATGATGCGTTTTCCTCTGATCTTAGTGGCCCTAATGCTAGGCCTTCTAACGGGCTGTGCAACGGTCATTGATTCAACAATATCAGATCCTATCTCTGACAATCGTGGAAGTCGGACCGCTGGCCAGTTCCTCGATGATCAAACTACTGAAATTGCGATAGCAGTAAATTTAAAAAAGGCATCTACTGAGCTCAAAATCAGCAATATTAATGTCAAGGCATACAACGGTGTCATATTAATCGCAGGGCAAGTACCATCTGAGGATGCCAGGCAGGTCGCAGAAAAAGTTGCCACACAGCACCGCGGTGTTGTGCGAGTGATCAACCAGTTAGAGATTGCGGGCAAAACAACTATTATTTCCGAAATTAATGATCTGACTATCTCAACGCAGGTGAAAGCCTTCATTCTGAGAGACCTCGGACGCGACATCTATCAACGGACTTTGATAACCACAGAAAACAGTGTGGTATACGTGATGGGATTCGTATCGAAAACTGAAGCTGCCGCACTAGAAAACGTGGTGAGTTCGGTGCGGGGCGTTAAACGGATCGTACGAATATTCGAATATATCGACTAGTCATCTGGCTTCACGATGCGCAATGCAGGCCGCTCGCGTTTGGGCGGTGCGGGGTCATCTGCGTCCTCCTCTCTAACTGGCTCAAAGGTGGGGGTCAGCGCATCGGCGCTTGGTAGTTCAGGGACACCACCTGGTTCCTGACCAAACGCCATTCCAAGCCCAGATTCTTTACCGTAAATCGCTGTAATCGCTCCATAAGGTAATACTAGGGCTGTCGGGATTCCACCAAACCGTGTCTGAAACATCAGCCCGCAATCTGACATCTCCCAATCGTTCAGTGCCCGCGGTGCAAGATTCAATACGATCTGTCCGTCCTTGATGTGTGATTCAGGAACCTCAACACCCGGGTAGAAACAATCCACCACTACATACGGGTCCTCGCCACCATCAACTATCCAATCATAGAGAGCCCGAATTAAATAGGGTCGTGAAGAACTGAGGGCCATAGCTCAGGTGCGGGGCATTTCCCGTTCCGCTTCCGACAGACTTGCCTGGAACGCATCCCGGTTGAACATCCGATATTGGTAATCCTGAAGTCCTCGCGTTTGCTTAGGCGGCAATTCAAGACCCAAAAATGTTAAACGCCACAAGATTGGTGCAACTGTGCAGTCAACAAGCGAAAATTCCTCACTCATGAAGTAAGGCATTTCTTCAAAGATCGGAGCGACTGCAATCAATTGCTCTTTGAGCTCCTTAACAGCCGACGGCGAACGTTTATTGTTGTGCTTGGCGGCTTCAATTGTGCGAATAAGCGGAGTCCACTCTTTCTCAATCCGATGCAGGAACATCCGAGCATTCGCACGTGCAACCGGATATACCGGAAGCAATGGCGGATGAGGAAAACGCTCGTCTAGATACTCGATCATGATGTTGGGTTCATACAGCACTAAATCACGATCCAAAAGGGTCGGAAGATTGTTGTACGGGTTGATCTCCGACACTTCTGCTGGAATATCATCCGGATCACAATCAACTACATCGACGGTAACCCCTTTTTCCGCCAGCACGATACGCACACGATGTGACATGTGATCAGTTGGGTCTGAGAAAAAGGTCATAGTTGAACGTTTCGTCACAAGTGACATAGTTATTTCAATCTCCGTAAAAAGACAAAACAGCCGGCGTAAGCCGGCTGTCCATAGAACTTAGGCTGGTTGCCCTCAGTGGACATCCTTCCAGTATTCCCGCTTCAATAAGTACGCGAACACAAAGAAGATCATAATAAATAGCAACACATATATACCTAAGCTGTGCGCCTTAGCTTTGGAAGGCTCACCAACGTATTCTAAGAAGTTTACCAGATCGTAGATCAACTGATCGTATTCGGCTGGTGTTAGCTTGCCGGTCCCCGCTACAACCTCAAGAAATCCACACTGATTCTCAGCCAATGTCTGATCCACTACTGGATCAGCTTGACCTGTTGCGTACGGACGAACTCCAGCCTCTTTGCAGACGGAGCGTTGGATTCCCTGAAGGGGTTCGAGCACGTGCGGCATGCCAACTTTCGGGAATACTTTATTATTAACGCCGAGTGGACGCGATGGATCATTATAAAATGTCTTCAGATAGGTATAGACCCACTCTGGCGAACGTTTGCGGGTCACAAGGGTAAGGTCAGGTGGTGGTGCACCGAACCACTCTGCAGCGCCCTTCGATGGCATAGCAATTGTGCCAAGATCACCAATTTTCTTATCGGACGGAACAATTGCCTGAACCATAACGTCTGGATCTATACCGAGGTCGTTTGCTGTCCGCTCGTAACGCTGAAAACTCAATGAGTGACATGCCATGCAGTAGTGGGTGTAGGTACCAAGCCCGCGTTGCAACGATGCTTTGTTACTATAATCGGGCTCGATGTACTCGAGTGGGTAACCAGGTCCGCCAGCAGCAGCCACGATTGAAGAGGCAAATAAAAGAACTAGTGTCGAAATTAACTTCATTTCGTCACCCTTGCTGGAACGGGTTTCGTCGACTCCCAACGGGTGTACCAAGGCATTGCAAGGAAGAACAAGAAGTATATCGCCGTACCGAACTGAGCTAATGCAGTGCGCATGGGCGTTGATGGTAGGGCACCAAGAACACCAAGCATCACAAATGCTATCCCAAAAAACACCAGCATGATCTTCGACAAGTTACCTTTATAACGAATTGAGCGCACGGGACTCCGGTCAAGCCATGGCAGGACAAACAAGATCGCGATCGCAGCACCCATTACAACCACACCCCAGAACTTGGCATCAAGACCGAACATTGGGAACGTGATCGCGCGAAGCATCGCGTAAAACGGCGTGAAGTACCAAACCGGTGCGATGTGTTCTGGGGTCTTCAGCGGATTCGCCGGCTCAAAGTTTGCGTATTCAAGGAAGTACCCTCCCATCTCGGGAAAGAAGAAGATCACTACAGCGAAAACGAACAGGAATACAGCTAAACCCGCCAAATCTTTGACCGTATAGTAGGGATGGAACGCGATGCCGTCGACAGGTTTACCGTCGCTGTCTTTGTTATCTTTAATATCGATACCGTCCGGATTATTCGAGCCAACTTCATGCAAAGCCAGAATATGAAGCACCACAAGACCTGCAATAACTAATGGTAAAGCTATGACATGCAGAGCAAAGAAACGGTTTAAGGTAATACCGCTGATGAGATAGTCGCCACGAATCCATTGGGCCAAATCCGCCCCTATCACAGGAATCGCGGAGAATAAAGACACGATCACTTGCGCACCCCAGTATGACATTTGGCCCCAAGGCAGCAGATATCCCATAAACGCTTCAGCCATCAACAACAAATAGATGGTCATGCCAAAGATCCATATCAGCTCTCGCGGTTTCTGATATGAGCCATACATAATCCCGCGAAGCATGTGGAGGTATACAACAACGAAGAAGGCTGACGCACCAGTCGAGTGCATGTAGCGAATCAGCCAACCCATCTCCACATCACGCATAATATATTCCACGGACGCAAATGCGCCTTCGGCGCTCGGTTCATAACTCATGGTGAGCCAGATACCCGTCAAGATTTGATTTACAAGAACTACAAGGGCAAGCGAGCCAAAGAAGTACCAAACGTTAAAGTTTTTAGGTGTCCAGTACTGTGCGAGGTGGTTGTTCCACGCATCCATAATCGACAAACGTTGATCGATCCAACCCACCAACCCTGTTGCTTCGGTTGTACGAAGGCCCATTACGCGTTCTCCTCATCAACACCTATAACAAGGACGTTATCGCTCTCATAAGAATGCGGCGGTACAAGTAGGTTTGTCGGCGCAGGGACGGACTTGTATACGCGCCCAGCTAGATCGAATGATGAACCGTGACACGGACAGAAATATCCCCCCAACCAGTCATCGCCGAGATCAGCAGCGCCTACTTCAGGCCGGAATTGAGGTGAGCATCCAAGATGCGTACAAATCCCGACCAGCACAGCAATCTCAGGATTGATAGAGCGTGCTTCGTTGGTAGCATATGAAGGCTGTTGTGGCTTCTCACTCTTCGGATCCGCGACTCTATCTGAATTGGCCTTCAGGCTTTCAAGCATTTCTGGAGTACGACGGAGCACAAATACTGGCTTCCCTCGCCATTCAGCGCGAATCTGCTCTCCTGGGAGGATCTTTGAGATATCGACTTTGACAGGAGCGCCAGCCGCCTTAGCCTTTGCGCTAGGCTGCCAGGACGCAACAAACGGCGTCGCTACACCGACTGCGCCGACCGTACTCAGTGCTGTCGTAGCACCAACTAAAAATTTTCGACGAGACGTGTCGGCGGGCTGTTGCACTTGGGTTACGACTGCATCAGTCACGATCCCTCCTATAGATCTACGATGGGCGAGTTACATACACAATGGTAAGGATTGAAGGCGGCTCAAGCAAGCGTGTTATCGCGATTTTGCCAAAATTACTGGGGCCTTAAGCACAAAAAAACCCTCGGAGCAGGTTTCCCCGCCGAACGAATATGGGTTAACGCTTTGAATACTGTGGACGCTTACGCGCTTTCCGGAGACCCACCTTCTTTCGCTCGACTTCACGCGCATCGCGAGTCACGTAACCCGCGCGACGCAAATCGGCTTTGAGATTTTCATCGTACTCAATCAACGCGCGAGTGATGCCATGACGAATAGCACCAGCTTGCCCCGATGCTCCACCTCCATCAACGGTGATCATGACATCGAATTTCTCAACCATATCGACCAATTCGAGCGGCTGACGAACAACCATTCGCGATGTTTGCCGACCAAAATACTCGTCTAGTGCTTTACCGTTAATCGTGATTTGGCCAGAGCCTTGGCGCAAGAACACTCGCGCTGTCGATGTCTTTCTGCGGCCAGTTCCATAGTTTTGTGTAGTTGCCATGTCTTGTCCTATGACAGAGTCAGGGTTTCAGGTTGCTGGGCATCATGCGGATGCTCTTGGCCAGCATACACCTTCAGTTTCCGATACATTGCGCGTCCGAGAGGGTTACGTGGAAGCATGCCTTTTACAGCAAGCTCTATCACTTTCTCTGGTGAACGTTCAATCATTTGAATGAAGGTTGCTTCCTTCAGTCCACCTGGATGCCCTGTGTGGCGGTAGTATGTCTTGTCAGACGCTTTCCGTCCTGTAACTTTTACTTTCTCCGCGTTTACAACAACGATGTAATCACCGGTATCGACGTGTGGAGTGTATTCTGTTTTGTGTTTACCGCGCAGGCGACGAGCGACTTCTGTTGCAAGACGGCCAAGTGTTTGTCCCTCCGCATCGATCACATACCAGCTACGCTGAACGGTTTCTGCTTTAGCGCTAATCGTCTTCATGTCTGTCTTCTGCCTTCGGCGGCACCCAAAAATTAAAGAGGGCGAATTATAGAGATGGACAGAGCTTTGCGCAACATCCTTTTGTCAATCTGGGCGATGCGGGCGCTCTAAATATTCGACCGATTGCATCTCAAGTAATCTAGAGCGACATCGTTCCATTTCAAACGTCAAACGCCCGGCGATATACAGCGCCTCCATTGAAACATCGGCGCCCAAAATAAGATTAACCGACCGATCATAAAACTCATCTACCAGGTGCAGGAAGCGTCGCGTAAGGTCATCGCCAGCAACCACGAGATCGGGAACAGCTGTGACCACTACCGTGTGATAAATCTTTGCCACTTCAATGTAATCAGGAGCTGCTCGACCAGGACCACAGATCTCATTAAAATCAAACCACACCAAATCCTCAGTGACAAATCGCACAGGAATTTGACGTCGCTTGATCTCGATAAAACCGCCCTCTCGGATTATTGCTTCAGTCGTGAGCGCGAGCACCGACTCCCAAATCGCATCGATCGCGAGGCCATCACATGGTGCATAATACAACTTAGCGTTCTCAAGAGCCCTTAAGCGGTAGTCGGTCCCTGAATCCAAGTTAAAGATCCGACAGTGTTTTTTAATGAGAGCGATCGCCGGCAGGAATCGATCACGCTGCAAGCCATCTTTATACAACTGGTCCGGCTCTGTATTACTTGTCGTCACCAATGACACTCCTCGCCTGAAGAACGCGTCGAAGAGCGCACCCAAAACCATAGCATCTGTGATGTCGGATACGAAGCACTCATCAAGGCACAGCACTTTATCTTCACGTGCCAACTCGTCTGCAATGATCTCAAGCGGATTCTCTTTTCCCTGCAATGCCGTCAAACGATCATGGACATGATTCATAAATCGATGAAAATGCAATCGAACGGCGGTCCCTTCGGGCAGAGAATCGACAAATAAATCCATCAAAAATGTTTTACCGCGACCCACACCACCCCAAATATATAAGCCGCATTCTGGTCGCTCCCACGATTGCCGACGAAATAATCCTTTTCGGTCACCATTCCAGTGTTTTCTTGATACAAGCTTGTCTGCCAACTGATCCAGTAAGGCGAGGACCGCGTACTGACTCTGATCAGGACTGATCTGTCCAACGTCAACTAGTCCGTCATATAGAACTGACCCCGGGATTCGATTCATACGATGCGTCTCTCAAGGTAATGGGAGTATATGGCATCTTTTAAGCGAGTTAATTCACCATGAAAGTAGTGACCGCCCTTTTCAGAATGAATCAACTTGGCGTCAACAGCTTTTACATAAGCACCAATCGTCGACTCTGATATATGTAGGTATTAGACAATAATTTTTTTGCATCGGGTTAAAGGGTCTGTTCACAGAAAATCTATAATTGGCATGTAAAATGGTTACCATTAGAGCATTGACGAAAAGTGTATGAAAATTTCATCTGATATTCCGTTGGCGCATGCGTGGTAGT
>JBMZTF010000047.1:0-10650 GCA_049623565.1 Litorivicinaceae bacterium | reverse complement strand
GCTTTACTTTACGCTCAACATCCAGCGCTTGATCGCGCGCCTTTCTCTCATCGCGCGCTTTCTGCTGAGCTTTTTGAAGACTTTCCTGGATTCCGGGGCCTTTAGGCTCTTTTGACTCTACCCGCTGCTGATGCTTGGCCTGCTTTACTTTTTTCTTGCTAGCGACGCCAAGAGCAAGCAATTGGTCCTGAAGTGACTTACTCATGCGGGTAATCCTCGTAAGAGGACTCAGCTAGATCCTCAAATCGCGTGTACTGACCCAAGAATGCAAGTCGAAACTTACCGATTGGGCCATTACGCTGCTTACCGATGATGATCTCGGCAATGCCCTTTTCCTCAGTATTTTCGTTGTAAACCTCGTCTCGGTAGATGAAACATATAAGATCAGCATCCTGCTCAATCGCACCGGATTCACGTAAGTCAGACATCACCGGACGTTTGTTTGGCCTCTGCTCAAGAGATCGGTTCAATTGAGACAACGCGATGACAGGGCAGTTCAACTCTTTCGCCAAAGCCTTCAACGACCTAGAGATCTCCGAAATCTCGCCCGCTCGGTTTTCACCACCCCCAGACACCTGCATCAACTGGAGGTAATCAACCATTACTATCCCGAGGCCCTCAGGATGCTGACGTGCAATGCGGCGGGCGCGCGAGCGCAGTTCAATCGGCGTGAGTGCAGGGGTGTCGTCGATATACAAAGGTTTTTCATTGAGCAGACTAAATGCTGATGTCAGACGCGGCCAATCCTCGTCGCTGAGCTTGCCGGTACGAACCTTCGTTTGATCAATGCGTCCGAGAGACGAGAGCATCCGCATAACGATCGACTCGCCTGGCATCTCCATCGAAAACACCAAGGTCGGCTTCTCTGACTTTATAACGCAAGCCTCAACCAAACACATCGCAAAAGTGGTTTTGCCCATCGATGGGCGGCCCGCGATGATGACCAAATCAGATGGTTGTAACCCGGCAGTCATTTGGTCGAGCCTCTTAAATCCGGTAGAGATACCTGTAATTTCTGAGTCCGATGCGTATAGATCGTCAATCTTCTTCAGGGCAACTTCCAGATAGTGATTTACCGCCTCAGGACCACCTCTCGATGGTCGTTCTTCGCTAATTTTGAAGACTTTGGATTCTGCCTCATCAAGAATTTCACCAACGCTTCGACCCGCCGGTTTCCTCGCATTTTCCGACATCTCGCCAGCGACACGAATTAACTGCCTGAGGACTGCACGATCACGAATAATTTCCGCATAGGCTTTGACGTTACTTGCGCTTGATGCACTCGCCGCCAGCTCCGATAAATACGAAACACCTCCCGCATTTTCCGCTTCATCCATGACATCAAGTTCTTCAGAAATCGTGAGTACATCCAACGGATGACCCCGTTCGGTGATCTTAACCATCGCCTCGAAGATAAGTCGGTGTTCTGGGAGATAAAAATCCTGTTTGGTCACGGTTCCAGCAACCTCATCCCACGTCTGCGCATCAAGCAACAGTCCGCCAAGCAAAGATTGTTCGGCTTCTCTCGAGTGCGGAGGGATTTTTAACTGTTCTAGCGCTGAATCGTCGGTTGCCATACTTTCTCCGTGAAGGCCGCACATCATACTCAGTGAAGAGGGCTTCGACCAACCTCTCTCACCAGAGCTACCAGTCGATCCTTCGAAATTCTGACTTTTATTTGTGTTTCGCCAAGCTCGGTTGTCGATTCCGACAAGACATCAGCCTCCTGATATAATTTCGCACGAAGCTTCCCTTCAGACGGCTTCAGAGTTAATTCGCAGTCTTCGGGTGGCTGACCAATCGCCTCGGCAAGAGCCAAACTCAAATCTTGAAGGCCTGCACCGCTGTCTGCCGAGATCCAAATGCGGCCGACCTTGTCTCGGCCAGGTTTCACCTCGGGACGCATATCTACTTTATTCATTACAACGATCCGTGGCACTTCGTGGGCACCAATTTCACGCAACACCTCTAAAACAGCCACCTCATGCATGAGGTGGTCTGGATGCGCACCGTCTTGCACAAACATCAATACGTCCGCTTCAGCAGTCTCTTCAAGTGTTGCCCTAAAGGCGTCGACCAAAGCGTGAGGAAGGTTCTGAACGAATCCCACTGTATCGGCCAAAATTGTAGCCGCGCCGCCCGGCAAAGTGATCTTACGAAGAGTTGGATCAAGCGTCGCAAATAATTTATCAGCCGTATAAATATGCGCGTCTGTCAGTCGATTAAACAGGGTGGACTTACCGGCGTTGGTATAGCCGACAAGCGCTATTGTCGGAATGGCATTCCTGCGGCGCGCTCGACGACCTTGATCTCGTGTCTTGCGAACCCGTTCCAAGCGGCCTTTTAGCGAATTTATCCGCACCGCAATGAGGCGGCGGTCGGTTTCAAGCTGTGTCTCGCCAGGGCCCCGCAGGCCAATACCACCTTTCTGCCGCTCAAGGTGGGTCCATCCGCGAATGAGTCGAGTTCTTATATGATCAAGTTGGGCAAGCTCAACCTGTAGCTTGCCCTCAAACGTTTTTGCTCGACTAGCGAAAATGTCGAGAATCAAACCTGATCGATCGATAACCCGTGCCTTTACTTGCCTCTCGAGATTACGTTCTTGACTCGGAGACAAGTGACCATCAAAAATCACTAGGTCGGCTTCAGTTGCATGCACAAGTGCGGCCAACTCATCAACTTTTCCGATACCAATGTAATTTGCAGGGCTCGGCCGCCGACACCGAGCGTTCAGTCTACCGACCACCTCTGCGCCTGCCGAAATGACTAGGGAAAAAAATTCCTCTTTATCAGGTATGTAACAAGGGTCAGAAACAGTAACCGAGCAGATAATAACTCGCTCACCGCCGGTTTCGCGCTCAAAGAACACGATCAAGTACTCCAGACAACCAAGCCTTTCCTTTTTCAAAAGGTATCGACTTCGATACCTCAATGAACGTGTTTGTATCAGAGCGCCAAGATCGTAGCCATGTCAGTTGTCTCTTTGCCAACTGGCGAGTCGATGCTTTCGCTTGATCTGTCATTTCATCCTTTGAAAGATTGCCATCCAAGTACTGCCACATCTGGCGGTAACCTACACTTCGCATAGAGGGATTGTCAGGGGTCAGCTCCGGTCTTTCACGCAAAGCCTCAACCTCACCTTCAAATCCACGACGCAACATTGAGTCAAACCGCCGATTCAAGCGAAATTTTAATTGCTCCCTATCAGATGGAACTAATGCCAAAACAGATAAATCAACCACCTCGCCACAGATCGAAGGTTGGGCGTGCATACCTGACCATAACGAGCAAATTGATTTTCCAGTGATGAGCCGTACCTCAAGCGCACGTTCGATACGTGACGAGTGATTTGGATGAATCAAGTCAGCAGCCTCTTGATCAAGGCTCCTAAGCCATGCATGGACCTCAGGCCAACTCTCTGATTCAGCTTTCATTCGAATTTGCTTTCGGATGACAGGATCTGCACCAGGCAAAGTATCTAAACCATCTAGCAACGACTTCAAATACATGATTGTCCCACCCACGAGACACGGCACCTGGCCGTTACCCCATGCGCTATGAATAAATTTTGCGGCGTAGGTCACAAATTGATTGACATCAAAGGGATGTTCAGGAGGCACAAGGTCAATTAAATCATGGGGACACTGAGCCAGTTCCTCGGTAGTCGGCTTTGCCGAACCTATATCCAAGCACTGATAGACCATTACCGAATCCGCGCTAATGACCCGAATCGGCGATTCAGAACCTAGCGCCAATGCGAGGTCGGTTTTTCCGATCCCTGTGGGTCCTGTGATAACAACAAGAGGTCTTGGCTTGGATGACATTAACTTAGTCTAGCCGATCCTTGACTTGCGGTAGAGTCCTCACTATGATCCGCACCCTTGCAAACTCGGCCCAGGTGGCGAAATTGGTAGACGCGCTAGCTTCAGGTGCTAGTGGAGGAAACTCCGTGGAGGTTCAAGTCCTCTCCTGGGCACCAGTCAATACTCTCAATACGCTTCAATATATCTAAATGAAAAACAAGAAGTGAGACCAATGGTAATTACTACTGATGGTAATAACTCTTAATTTCGCTATGGTCTCTCCTAATATTTTCTTCATTACCCACAAAAAGTTCGATGCAGGTGTGTTCAAGCCTGTAGCCTGCGTCTCTATCTGGATGGGTTAATACGCTTAGAAACTCAATTCAATGGCAATCGCTATGACCGAAAAGCAGGAAGAGCTGTTTGGTAAGTACATTGACGAGTTTACTCTCGAGAATGATCTAAAAATCCACGAAGAAGACATTTTTAAAGCAATCGAACTTTTTGACGAATCTAGTCCACATTGACAATCAAATTCAAATACTTCTATTACCGACATAGCGAAGGATCTTGATTTTGAGGAAATTGATAAAAATATCGTCGAGATGGTTAGTGTTGTTTGAAAAAAGTCTACACAACCCTAGCAAAACGGAAAGTAAGGATCTCTGGTTCAAAACTACTAACGTATTACTACGATATGGAAAATTCCTGTTCACTTCAATTCTTCTTCCGGCTTGCCATTATCTCTCATAGCGATTTTCGCTTCTAAAATTTTCACAAGTATCTGATCACGATAAATCTTCATATCCGCAATATCCTTATCATCTTTTTTAAATTGCTCGCGGACCATATCCAAGGTCTTCGAGTTGATTTCAACTCGACCTGCCGATGACCACCAACTCTGAAACGATGGCCCAAGATGCTCTATAAACCCTTCAAGGCCACGATCACCCGCCGCAAGCGAAAATAACTGATTCGGACCATAAATTGACCAACGGAGTCCTGGCCCATTAGCAATAGCTTTATCGATATCTGATAACGATGCGACCCCTTCCTGCGCCAAATGCAATGCCTCCTGCCAAACCACTGCTTGAATCCTGTTGGCAATATGCCCTGGAACACTTTTCTGAAGCTCGACCGGAACTTTACCTAACGATTCATAAAATTCTCGCGCGCTTTCGATCACTCTGGGTTTGGTTTCTTGGTTCCCAAATAACTCTACCAGCGGAATTAGGTGCGGTGGATTAAACGGATGCGCGATAATTATTCGACCGACATCACTTAACCCTGCTTGCAGCTCTTCAAGCGTGATGCCCGATGTAGACGAATGAATCACAGCCTGCGAGTCCAGGTAGGACTCAATCTCCGAAAACAACTGATGCTTAACGCCAAGCCGCTCGGGTGCGTTTTCTTGAATCAGTTCAGCGCCCTGGACTGCATCCATAGGATTCTGCACAAATCGAAACCGTTCTATTAATCCTGCCGACTGGTAGCCAAGCCTTCGTAAAGCAGATTTCGAAGCCTGAATGAAATCAGTGATCCCCTCTTTCTTCGCAGGGTCTGGATCATAAGCAACGACGTGATGCCCAGCCGCCAAAAAAAGTGCGCACCAGCTTTTTCCAATGGTCCCTGCCCCTAAAACAGCTATATTCACAAACAAGTCTCCACATTAGACTAAAGTTTAATAAACACGGGTGATGCGGTAATCACCTGACCAATTCGATGCTTTTTTTGGATCTGATCAGTGAGGGAACCCTTCTATGTCGACCCAACAGAGCATTCGGAAACCCGCATCATGTAAAGGTTTTCGTACAAAATAGAGAGCCTAAAAAGTTACTTCGTAACACTTTTCCACTCCAAATTATGAGGATGCCAAATTTTTGAACAGGGTGTTTGGGATAGTTACAGCCTCACGTTTTAAAGTTATAAACTACAGGAACCATTGCTCAAACCGAGTCTGTTATGTACATTCGTGTGAAAAACAACCTGTATTATAGGGACATAGATGAATTTCAAGCGCCTGACGGCCCACGTAACAGCGATCGCGATTGGATGCGCCTCGACCGCTATTCTTGCCGATGCGAATTATACCCAGCGCGCAAAGGAGCAGGCTGAGCGGGCTGCCGCCGCGGCCGCAATTGCAGCCGAACAAGTAGAAGCTGCGCGCGTAGCCACGCCCGAAGTTCCATCTCAGGGTGCTGAGACGAATTTGGCTCCTGCTGATAATAATCCAAAAGCGCAAACCTCAACGAGCTCGCGTTCGTCGACACCAGCCCAAACCGCTCAAACAGAAACTTTAAAAACCGACGCCAAGCAAGGCGGTGCCAGCGGTAATGGTCCAATGGAAGACCAACCGCTCGTTATTGATGTTTCTAACTTATACGACGAGGACGGGTTGGGTGACTTGACCATGCAGTGGCAGGTGCAGGTAGCAAGTGGTGGTTGGCAAACAATCGATGGCGCAATATCGCAGTCCTTTACACCACGACAAAACCATGTGGGCCGGTCGCTTCGGGTGGTGATTCAGTATGTCGATGGGCAAGGGACGCTCGAAGTGATCGAGACCGCACCGACAGGCGCAGTTCAAAATGCAAATGATCTACCGAAAGGTCTTCCGATCATCAGCGGACAGTCCGTCGAAGACAACACAATTAAGATTGATGTGTCCGGCATCTCGGACGAGGATGGTGTTGGTCAGTTTACTTACCAGTGGGAGCGTTCATCTGACGCCGCTCGCTGGACCCCGTATCAAACAAACTCTTCAAATCCAGCGCTATTGCGTCTCAATCAGGCTGAGGTAGGCTTTGCTTATCGCGTGATCGTTTCATATGTGGACGCATTCGGTACGACAGAAACACTAGTTACGCCCGCAACAGACATGGTCCAAAACATAGACGACCCTGTTGAAGGTGAGGTAGTCATAGTGGGCCAGTCCAAGAAAGGCCAGCGCTTGCAGGTAGATACATCTAACCTATCAGACGATGACGGTATCGCTAACGTTCGGTCGACTTGGGAGATGTCCGACAATGGGCGATCTTGGAACTCCATCCCTGATGTTTATGGCAATAGTATGACGCTCGCACAGGGGCACGTGGGGAGTCTCATTCGAGTTCGAGCGGTGATCGTAGACAATTTTGGTTCAGAGACAACGCTGTTCAGTCAACCGACGTCACTGATCCAAAACGTCAATTCGAAGCCGAAGGGTGTCATCCGAATTCTCGCGACCGGCGGCTAGTTAGCGTCCTCTTAAAAACAACCGATCTAGGTCGTTCAGAGACAAGGCCGTCCAAGTGGGACGACCATGGTTACACTGGCCTGATCGTTCCGTGTGCTCAATATCTCTCAACAGCGCATTCATCTCCGATATCGTCAACTGTCGATTCGCCCTCACGGAACCGTGACACGCCATCGTTCCCAGTAGATTGTCTCGAGCCTCAACGATACGGCCGCTTGTTCCGAATTCAGCCAGGTCACTCAACACATCGCGTACTAAATCTTCATGGCTCGCCCGTCTTAAAATTGCTGGGACCTGCTCGATCCGGATTGTTTCCGGGCCGACACACTGAACGCCTAAACCAAATTGCTGAAACAACCCTTGAGCCTCTTGCACCAGCTCGGCCTCTCGTTGACTCACGTGCACGGTGACAGGAATGAGCAAAGGCTGACTTACAAGACCACTCTCGTCCAATGCGTGTTTTAACGCTTCATAGGTGATCCGTTCATGTGCAGCGTGCATATCCACAATGATCATACCATCCTGCGTCTGGGCTATGATGTACACGCCATGCAACTGTGCGACCGCATACCCCATCGGTGGTATATCTTGTTGGTCGAAATCTTTGCCTGGCTCGGACACACAGGTCGTCTTCACCAATCGCGATAATGCATCAAACCCAGCGGAAGGACGTACACTGTCTCCAAATCGAATCCCAGGCTGATGTTGCGCCGTCTCAATTTGTTGATCAGCTGATATAGCGTGAAACGACGACTCCTGACCAAGTACTTGTTCAGGTCGATCATCGGCCAACACTCTTGAGATGGAGCGAAGTAAGAAATCATAGATCAGACGAGAATCTCTGAAGCGCACCTCATGCTTGGTAGGGTGGACATTAACGTCCACTTGCGCAGGATCGAGTTCCAGATACAGCAAATAACAAGGGTGCCGACCGTGAAATAATACGTCTCGATATGCCTGCCTCAACGCATGTGACACGAGCTTATCTCTAACGACACGACCGTTAACAAAAACATTCTGACAATCAGCCTGAGCACGATTGAAGGTTGCTCGACAAGCCCATCCCTTCAGCGAAAGACCAGTGGCGCTAGAATCAACCACCAACGCAGCATCCATAAAACCACGACCTAACAAATTAGCTATACGTTCCGACTGTACGCTCCCGCTCACTGCCGGCGGTAAATGGCGCGTTACTCGCCCTTGATGCGTAAGACGAAAACCGACATCAAATCGACCGAGCGCTTGACGACTTACAACGGCATCAATATGGCCAAATTCTGTTTTTTCAGTCTTCAAAAATTTCCGACGGGCCGGGGTATTAAAAAATAAATCACGGACATCAACCGTCGTCCCCCTCGGGTGGCCAAATGCTTCAATAGAGGGCGACATATCCCGGCCCTCAACCGACACCATCGAGCCCGCTTCGCCTTCAACCGCCGAAATCAGATCTAAGCGGGTGACTGAGGCAATGGATGCAAGCGCTTCACCGCGAAAACCAAGCGTGCTGACTGCTTCGAGGTCATCGAGGGCGGAGATTTTGCTTGTTGCATGTCGAGAGAGAGCGAGCGGTAATTCGTTCGATCGAATACCCGCTCCATTGTCTCGGATCCGTATCCGACCAATACCACCCGCTTCACAGTCGATATCAATTTGTGTAGAGCCTGCATCCAACGCATTTTCCACAAGTTCTTTGACGATACTCGCTGGGCGCTCGACAACCTCTCCCGCGGCAATCTGATTCGAGAGACGCGGCGAGAGAACGTGGATTGATGAACTAGATTTCACTAATTTGCGAATGTGTAAAACTCATCACCGCCTCCCGAACTTCACCCACACGCAACCAATCTATACTAGAACACACAGCTTGTGCTTGCCCAACAATTTCCACAAATGCGTTTGCGCTATCCCGCTTGATCGCCTTAATCGTATCTAAGCTATCTGACAGCTTCGCACATAAATAAAAATGAGGCCGATCAGCTTTTACGATATACCTTCGAGAAACAGCATCTGGCCGAAACGACGACACAAGCTTATGGTTTAGTGATTCACCAGGCTGGAACGAATTTTCGCGATGCTGTTGAGTTGGTGAAGGCATATCGCCATCGAGTGGCTTAGATAAAACACATACCCCCGCCAATTCATACGCAAACATTTGATCATCAGCAGTTAGTTCGGGATATACCCGCGACGGAGTTACACGCGTACATGTGGGTACCAAGAGACAGTACTCAGCACCCGATGGATAGTCTTTACACCTGAATATGCGCCTCAAAGTATTACTAGTCACGAATAACAGATTACGAACATTCAATTGCTTGAGCTCCATGTCAATATGCTACCGCGCGGAACCCGGGACCTCTAGCTTTTGCCCGAGATGAATCACGTTCGTCTCAAGTCCGTTGAGTTCCTTCAGAGCCTGAAGGGATAGTCCGTACCGCACAGCAATTTCCGACAGCGTATCGCCGCGCTCGACCTCAATCACTACGCGTTTCCCTGCATTCTGTTTACGCCAAGCAACAAACGTATTTGCCGGAGGGCTCTTCTCAAAATATCGCTTAATTCCCTCAAAAATTGCCGCCGCAATCTTTTCTTGTTCACGCGAACTAGATAACCGCTTCGCATCCGAACGGTTCGACAAGAATCCAGTCTCAATAAGAAGCGATGGAATATCAGGACTTCGAAGGACTATAAAATTGGCCAGCCCCAGGCGCTTCTTATGTACGCGGCCAGCGTCTTTCAGATCGCTTAACACGCCCTCACCGGCCTGCTTTGAGATACGAATCGCCGAGTCCATCGACATATTCAGCAACACTTGACGCGTGTCGTTATCAACATCACCCAAGTCAACACCACCGGCAAGATCATCGGCATTCTCGGTATTTTGTAACCACCGCGATAACTCTGAATTTGCGCCCCTCAATGACAGTGCATAGACGCCTGCACCCCGAACACTGCGATTTTTTGGAAAACTGTCTGCATGAATTGAAATAAAGAAATCAGCACCTGCTTCACGGGCAATTCGTGGACGATCTTTCAGCTGAATGTATCGATCATCCTCACGGGTCAAAACGGCGCGGTAACCGGGCTCGCTCTGGAATCGTCGCGCGAGCCGCTTGGCGATTTGTAAAACAACCCTCTTTTCAACCACACCGACCGACGATGCTCCTGGATCTTTACCGCCGTGACCGGGGTCAATCGCCACCACGATATCGCGCTTCTCAACTAATGGTTCCGCAGTTTCATTGAGTGGAGCCGACCGAGCTGACACTTTTTCACCGGCTACGTAACCAACCACATCAACGACTAGACGATGCGGATAACGTCCTTTAGGACCTAAGGTAAAGACATTGGACCGATACTCACCACTTAAATCGAACACCAAACGCCGACCGTTTCTACGGATTGAACTACGTATCCGCTGGATTCGAGAGTCATCAACCGAGTCAAGGGGTAAGAGCGTTTTCGCTGTCAAATTCGTTATATCTAGCACTAAACGACTGGGGTTATTTAAATTGAAATGCGAAAATTGCGGCTTGCCAGAGAATTCGAGTACCACTCGAGAACTATCCTGGTCAGCTGATGAACGTACAGACGTCAGGTCAATCGCGTGGG
>JBMZTF010000046.1:0-10788 GCA_049623565.1 Litorivicinaceae bacterium | reverse complement strand
AGTCCCCTTCAACTAGTCCGTCCTCAGCAACAACTTCCGCGGATACTGTCACTTCCGTAGGTGCTTCCTCCGCAGATACTTCTAAAGCTGGAGTGACTTGGGCAGCTGCTTCATCAGCGATAGCCTTTAAATCTGGATCCTCAACCTGCGATGTTTCTTGGTCATCCACTTTTCTAGGTGCTGCATCCTCAGGCGTAACAACTCTCTTCGTTGCCACCTTCTTTTCAGTTACATCGACCACTGACGTGTTTTCCGCGTCATCTTCTGCAAGTTCAACGTAATCACTCTTGCCGAGGCTTTCGGCGAGACCCTCGATACATGCATCAGCGATAGCAGATGAATACAACTCAATCGCGCGTATCGCGTCATCATTGCCTGGGATAACGATATCCACCCCGTCCGGGTCAGAGTTGGTATCAACAATACCGATCACAGGAATACCGAGATTGTTCGCTTCTTGAATCGCAATTTTCTCGTGGTTTACGTCGACCACGAAGATCGCGTCTGGAAGGCCGCCCATGTCCTTAATGCCACCGATTGACCGGTCGAGCTTCTCGAGCTGACGTGACATATCGAGTGCTTCTTTCTTAGAGATCTTTTCGACTGTACCGTCGTTCATCTTCGTCTCGAGCTCTCTCAAGCGCTTGATCGACTGACGGATCGTTTTCCAATTGGTCAACATTCCGCCCAACCAACGGTGGTTTACGAATGGCTGACCAGCACGTTCCGCTTGCTCTTTGATGATCTTCGCGGCTGCACGCTTTGTACCCACAAACAGGACTTTGTTTTTATTCTGAGTCATGCCGCGAACGATGGACGCTGCGTTCTCCAATGCAGGAACCGTTAATTCGAGATCGATGATGTGAATCTTGTTACGAGCACCAAAGATAAAAGGTGCCATTTTTGGGTTCCAGTAACGCGTCTGGTGACCGAAGTGTGCGCCCGCTTTCAGCAGATCACGCATGCTTACGTTTGCCATATTAATTCCTTTATCAGGGGTTGATTCAAATACGATACTGCCCCTGTCGTGACCTCTTTCGAGGCACCCCACTACAGGTTTCTGACGGTAACGTGAGTTTTGTGGGCGCGAAGTATAACAACTTTCTACTGGAATATCACATCTGGCATAATATACGTCTTTTTAAAGGAATCACTGTGGCTCATAGCATCCAAACGAAAGCTGACATTGAAGGCATGCGCGTCGCTGGCAAACTTGCGGCGGAATGTCTATTGATGATCGGAGAGCACGTCAAACCGGGAGTCACCACTGGCGAGCTTGATCGAATCTGCCATGGCTATATTGTTGACGTACAGCGAGCGATTCCGGCGCCCCTCAACTATCGCGGCTTCCCCAAGTCGATTTGCACCAGCATTAACCATGTAGTGTGTCACGGTATTCCAGATGATGGAAAAGAACTAAAGCGTGGCGATATGATCAATATAGATGTAACGGTCATCAAAGACGGCTATCACGGCGACACCAGTAAAATGTACACCGTGGGCGAGGTAAAACCTTTCGTAGACAGGTTAATCCAGACCACCCAAGAATGCATGTACAGAGGTATCGAGCTCGTTAAGCCTGGCGCTCGACTTGGTGATATCGGCTTTGCCATCCAAACCCATGCAGAGGGAAACTGTTTCTCTGTGGTTGAAGAATTTTGCGGCCACGGCATCGGTAAAGTTTTCCATGAGGATCCGCAGGTCCTGCACTATGGCCGCCCGGGTACCGGTACAACCCTCAAAGAAGGCACCACCTTCACCATAGAGCCGATGATCAATCAAGGCAAGCGCCACACGCGTGTATTGTCCGATGGATGGACTGCGGTGACCAAAGACAGAAAACTGTCGGCACAGTGGGAACATACGGTGCTTGTCACGCGGACTGGATATGAAATCCTGACCTACCGAGAAGGCGATGAAACCTTCCCAAAGGTTGGTTAATGCCGCTAATTACAGGTCCCTTATCGACTGAAGTAGGTAAACCGATCGACCTGAGTTCTCAGGGGATACGCTCATACCTCAAGTCACAACACGAACTTCTGGCAGACGCGTTCGCTCAAGGAGTTTTTATTGATTATCTCCTTGGCGCGCGCGCCATGGTAATGGATCGTATTCTGAGCGCCCTATGGAACGAGGCCGGCCTAAATCAACAATCACTTGGTTTATTTGCAGTTGGAGGTTACGGCCGCGGTGAACTACACCCGTTCTCAGACATCGATATCCTAATCCTGGGTGAACAATCCGTAATTGAGTCAGCTACAGATGCCCTCACAGCCTTCACCACGCGGCTGTGGGACTTTAATCTCGAAATCGGCCACGCAGTGCGATCATTTGAAGACTGCAAGACACTTGCACATAACGACATCACAATCGCGACAAGCTTGATTGAGTCTCGCCCTGTAAGTGCGACCATCGAGATGGTTCAGTATCTAGAAACCCTAGCGTTTGAGGATCCAAGTTGGAGCACAGAGACCTTCTATCAAGCTAAAGTTGCTGAACAAGCTCATCGCTACGCCAAGCATGATGATTCCGATAATAGACTTGAGCCCGATATCAAAAATGCGCCCGGCGGACTACGCGATTTGCACACTATTATTTGGGTGGTCAGAAAACATTTCCGAACCACCCGACTCATCACGTTGGTTGACGAAGGGCTGCTAACACAAAATGAATTTCGTTTGCTTCATGAATCTGAGCAGTTCTTAAAGCGCGTACGGTTTGCACTCCACATAGCTGCCGGCAGATCACAAAATCGTCTACTTTTTGATCTTCAAGCGACTGTCGCCCAAATGATGGGGTTTAATGCAGAGGACGCTAAGGAACGTATAGAAGCGTTTATGAAGCAGGTTTATCGTGTGACGCTTCGTATTGGTGAATTCAACGATATGTTGCTTCAAAGCTTCGAAGAAACAGTTCTGAAAAATCCTGCCGATGCCGTCGTTACGAAGATTAATAGTCGCTGGCAGATCCGTAACCAGCATCTCGAACTTATCCACACTAATGGATTCGAACGTCATCCGTCGGCATTACTTGAGGCCTTTGTATTATTTGCTCAAGACCCAGACCTGAAGGGACTCCGCGCATCAACCACGCGCCAAATGTATACCGCACGTCACTTGATCGACGAAACATTTCGAAATGATTTGGTGAATATCAGCTACTTCATGGAATTGATGCGTTACCCCGAAAAGTTACCTGAAGTATTGAGGAGGATGCGTTATTACGGGATTTTAAGCCGTTACATACCTGAGTTTGGTGCAATCATGGGATTAATGCAACACGACTTATTTCATATTTACACGGTCGATGCGCATACATTACAGCTCATCCGGAATATCACGCGTTTTTACACCGGCGTTATCGAGGAAGATTATCCAATCGTCACGCGTCTCACTCAGCGTTTGCCTAAGATCGAGCTGTTATACCTCGCAGCCCTGTTTCACGACATAGCGAAAGGACGAGGTGGTGACCACTCAGAACTCGGCGCTGTCGACGCCTATAACTTCTGTAAACACCATCGCTTGCCTGAATATGATGCACGACTTGTCAGTTGGCTCGTCAGTAATCACCTACTGATGTCAATGACCGCACAACGCAAAGACATCTCTGATCCTGATGAACTTAAGGCGTTTGCTCAGGTTGTGGGTGATCAACGTCGTCTCGACTATTTACTGTGCTTGACCGTAGCGGACATTACCGCAACAAACCCTGAACTTTGGACAAGCTGGCGAGCCACCCTGCTGCGTCAGCTATACCATGGCACCACCGATTTTCTAACACGCGGTCTCGATTCACTTCCGGGGCGCGAGGCATACATCCAAGAAACGAAAAATGATGCACTGACTCTTGTCCGTCCATCGATCCGATCACGCGCTGATGCATTTTGGAATCAATGGTCACAAGAATATTTCGTCAGCCACTCATCTGACGAATTGGCATGGCATCTCGAGACCTTGATTGATGTAAAAGAAGACGAAACAGTGATTGCGCTTGAAGCGAATCAAATACTCACTGACATCGGATCGACACAGGTGCTCGTCTCTACGCCAAATCGAGTTCATCTGTTTGCCGACCTGGCCGCGTGTTTTTCAGATCTTGGGCTCTCTGTCCTCGATGCAAAACTACATACCAGTAACGCAGGCAGATCGATTGATATTTTTATTGTTCAGCACGATGCATCTTGCCAACCCGTGACCGAATCTGATGATCAAGAACGACTCTTACATGGTCTTGAGCAAGCAGCGCTCGGGCAATACATCGAAAATGCGGGAACACGACGAACACCTCGCATACACAAATATTTCAACTTACCTGCAAACGTCTCAATCCGACCGGACCTGGAAGGGAAACGCACGTTGATCGAGCTTGTTGCGCCAGATCGTGCGGGTCTTTTGACTACGGTCGGTCGCGTTTTTGCTGAATTTGGGCTCGATCTCTCCACCGCAAAAATCGCGACTCTTGGAGAGCGCGTGGAAGACGTGTTTTATGTGACCGACAGTCGTGGTGACAATCTGTATGATGGCGATTTCATCCATCGTCTGAAAGAACGACTAGAACACGAACTCAACGCTCTCAGCGGAGCCTTGTTAGATGCTGAATCCTGATCTCGAACGCTTAAGGCCCTACCCGTTTGAGCAGCTCGCTTCCCTGTTTGCGGGTCTACACGCACCCAACGAGCTAAAGCCGATTTCCCTATCAATCGGAGAACCACAGCACTCGCCTCCACAGTTTGTACTCGATGCGCTCACTGAAAACATCGATTTAATCGCAAAGTATCCGACTACCAGGGGGACCGAGACGTTGCGCAAGGCCATCGCAAGCTGGTTGAACCGCCGTTTCTCACTTCGATGTGCACCGATTGACCATGAAACACAAATCATCCCTGTCAATGGAACCCGAGAGGCGATATTTGCCGCCGTGCAGGCTGCAGCTGAACGAACGACCAGTGGCTTGGTGGTGATGCCCAATCCGTTTTATCAAATCTATGAGGGCGCAGCATTTATGGCCGGACTGACCCCTCACTATCTGCCAATCACGGAATCAGGACAGCCAGACTATTACGCAGTACCCGACACGATTTGGAAAGACTGTCAGTTCTGCTTCATTTGTACGCCCGGCAACCCAACAGGTACCGTGATCGATGAAGCAACGCTCACGTATTTGATAGGAAAGGCACAAATGTTCGATTTCTGGCTCGCTTCTGATGAATGCTATTCAGAAATCTATCGAGCAGTTCCACCACCGGGTCTTCTGGAAGTCTGCTCAACCATTGGAAATACCGACTTCAAGAAGTGCATGGTGTTCCACAGCCTCTCAAAACGCTCGAACTTACCGGGTCTTCGATCCGGCTTTGTGGCTGGCGACGCAGACTTTATCGGACCCTTTTTAAAGTACAGAACTTATCACGGTTGCTCAATGTCGATGGCCGTACAAAAAGCGTCTGAACTTGCATGGGCAGATGAAGAGCACGTAATTGAAAATCGTGCACTCTACGCTCAAAAATTTAGGCAAGCGGCTGAGATCTTGGGCGATCGAATGAGTACCAACGATCCTGGCGCTGGTTTTTATCTGTGGGCCAAGACACCCAATGGTTGTGATACCTTTAGCCGGGAGTTATTCGAAGCAACTGGTGTCACGGTGCTGCCAGGACAATATCTTGGTCGCGAAGTTGACGGCATCAATCCAGGTGCCGGCTTTGTCAGAATGGCGTTGGTTGCCGAACCGGATACCTGCCGCGAAGCACTCGAGCGCATTAAAACATTTATTACGAGGTAATCCATGGCACTAACTGTCTACGGAATCAAAAACTGTGACTCCATGAAAAAGACCTTTCAGTGGCTTGAAGCCAAAGGAGTGGCCTATCAATTTGTTGATTTTAAGAAAGAACCACCATCAGCAGATGCGATTGACGCTTGGCTTGAAGGTGTTGGTGATGCGTTAGTCAACACGCGTGGTCCAAGCTACCGCCAACTCCCAGATGCAGTGAAAGCCCAATTCACCGGCGAGATCCGCATTCAAGCGATCGCTGACAAACCCACCCTGATCAAACGGCCGTTGATGGTCAATGGTAGTACGATGACCGTCGGCTTTAATCCCGATCAGTGGACAACCATCCCAGATTTATTGGAAGCTTAAGGATATCCCCATGGAATGTTTTGCATTTGGACTTGGTGTTGGACACCAAAACTCGGACGATCAGTGGCTCGATACGTACTATCCTAAAGCTCTATGTCGACCTGACCCCGCTGTTGTCAGCATTATTGCGGACGTGTTCGATTGGGATGGTTCAAATCTCACCCGTGAAATCACGGCCGATGATCTGGATGATTTCCTAGAAGCTCTTGAGGACAGTGACGACGGCGATGCCGAAGGTCTTCTCAAAGCTCTCACCCCGCTTGCTGGAACAGAACAACTCCTCGTGATTTGTGTACTTGCCACTGATGAAAAACCTCAAACAGTCCCGGAGGTTTACTTAAAGTTGTCAATGATCTCAATGCGCAAAATCCAACCACATGGGACCAATCTTGACGGGGTATTTGGTCTACTACCCAACATTGCTTGGACCAGCCAAGGCCCAATCGATGTCAAAGAACTCGCCCATGCACAAACGCGAGCGCGGGCTTATGGTGAGGTCCTTACAGTGCACTCAGTTGATAAGTTCCCTCGCATGACAGATTACGTCGTTCCACATGGCGTTCGTATCGGTGACGCATCGCGTATTCGCCTAGGCGCTCATTTGGGTGAAGGCACCACCGTGATGCATGAGGGCTTCATCAATTTCAATGCGGGCACACTTGGCGTGTCGATGATCGAAGGTCGTATTTCAGCCGGTGTTGTGGTCGGAGATGGATCAGATCTTGGCGGTGGATCATCAACGATGGGAACGCTCTCTGGTGGCGGTAATATTATTATTTCTGTTGGCGAGCAAAGCCTGTTGGGCGCTAATGCAGGCCTCGGAATCCCACTGGGAGATCGGTGCACCATTGAATCTGGCCTTTATTTGACGGCTGGATCTAAAGTCAAGTTGCTCGATAGAGAAGGACAAGCGGTCGGTACTATCAAAGCTCGCGAACTGGCGAATAAAGATGATTTGCTATTCCGTCGAAATTCAGTAACTGGTGAGATCGAATGTTTAGCAAATAAGTCAGCGGTTGCACTCAACGATGAGCTTCACGCCAACAACTGAGGATTCTTATGAACTGCCCTGTCCTTGAGCTGACTGAAGAACTGATCCGACGCGAATCGGTGACACCGAATGATGCCGGGTGTCTGAATGTTCTAGGTGCGCGGCTCGAACGGTTAGGTTTCCAACTTGAGAGTATTGACCGACAGGGCGTCTCAAATTTATGGGCAACCTATGGTAACCAAGGGCCGATGGTGTGTTTTGCGGGACATACTGATGTCGTTCCAACGGGTAATCTTGATGAGTGGACGTCTGATCCTTTCACCCCAACGACAACCTCGGAGGGATATCTCAGAGGGCGCGGTGCGGCCGATATGAAATCATCACTGGCGGCAATGGTTGTCGCCTGCGAAGAATTCCTCCTAGGGAACCCGGAACCAGCCGGACGAATTGGCTTTTTGCTGACAAGCGATGAAGAGGGACCAGCGACCGATGGTACTGCTGCAGTTGTTGAAGAATTAGCGAGACGACAAGCTGAGTCAGGCAAACTTGAAATCGATTATTGCATTGTGGGTGAACCGAGCTCCAAAGACACACTTGGAGATGTTGTTCGGGTAGGAAGACGTGGATCACTCAATGCAATGATCACCGTGCACGGGGTCCAAGGTCATGTCGCCTACCCGGAATTGGTGAACAACCCAATCCACCACACATCCCGCTTAATCACCGACCTTTTGGCCGCTGACTGGGATGGGGAAGCAAATGACCATTTCCCGCCGACGAGCTTTCAGGTATCCAATATCAGTGCTGGAACAGGCGCGACAAACGTGGTTCCAGGAACCGCGAGCTTCCAATGTAACTGGCGCTTCTCTACGTCAACTTCGGCAGAGCAAATCGAACAGATGGTGGAGCAACTCATTGAGGATCTCGCCATGGAAGCCTCAATTGAATGGAAATTATCGGGTGAACCTTTTCTGACCAATCATGGAACGTTAACTCGAGCGACCAGCAGGGTCATTCGAACGATGACGGGTGTTGAAACTGACCTCTCAACAGGTGGCGGAACATCTGACGGACGATTCATTGCGAAGCTCGGATGCGAATTGGTCGAGTTGGGTCCCATCAACCGGTCGATTCATAAAATCGATGAGGAGGTCAAAATTGATGACCTCCCCCGTCTGAAAGACCTCTACAAGGGTTTGCTAGTTGAATTGATGAGTTAGTCACTCAACCAGATCAACATCCTCAGCCTGCGGCCCCTTGCCTGAGCGGCCCAGGACATAACTCACATTTGCGCCTTCACGCAATAGATATCGGTTACGCCCTCGAATCGAGCGGTAATGAACGAAGACATCCTCGCCATCTTCACAAGTAATGAAGCCAAACCCTTTAGTCGAATTGAACCACTTCACGGTCCCCTCCTCCCGCGGACCTGTTGGGACCGACTCAAAGCGGCGATTTGCGATAACAGACTGCAAAGCGCCCTGTGCGAACAACACCACTACAATTACAATCGCGATCAACACTCCGGCTTCTGTTTCTGAGCCCACTTCTGGCTCCATTCCAAAGGATGGCAATAAGAACATGAGAACCAGTGAACCAATGATCGATAAAACAAGTGACAAGAATAGTTGGCCAATAGGCTTACGCATGAGAAACTCCAAAAGCAAATGGTGTCGGTGGCACAAGCAATAACAAAGTATAGTTTTTGTATGGTCTAGCGGGGTAATTTACAAGACGATGAGCCAAGACTCGACTATCTCTGATCTCGAGATTCGTATCGCGTTTTTAGAAGATCAGATCGATGTTCTAAACAGCGAAGTTGTGTCACTTAATCGCGACCACGATAAACTGCGCGAAGAGCTACGTGCGTTAGCAAATTTGGTCAGACCATTGATCGAACAAGCGTCACAACTCGGTGGAGTCAATGACTCCGCGCCGCCACCGCATTACTAAGGAATCATATGTCAAACCACTTGGACACCTGGATACAGACCTATCCAGATTTTCCCAAGCCCGGGATTCTGTTTTACGACATCGCTCCGATCATCGAATACCCCGATCGGCTGAGATATGTCTGTCAATTGATTCGAGATGCAATCACGGATTGGCAGCCCGATGTGTTAGTTGGGATTGATTCCCGCGGGTTTTTGTTTGCGACGCCTGTCGCACTCTTGATGGATCTCGGCGTTGTCATGGTACGTAAAAAGGGAAAATTACCGGGCGATGTCAGAGAAGAATCCTATGCGCTGGAATACGGCGAGGCAACGCTCGCGGTCCAAAGAGACCGCGATTTAACTGCGAAACGAGTTGTTTTGATCGATGATCTCCTGGCAACCGGTGGCACACTCGCCGCAACCGAAAAACTTCTGAACGAATCAGGCGCGGAGGTCGTGGGTACGGTTGTTCTAATTGAGCTAAAACTGCTCCAAGGTCGTAAAAAACTCAAAGCCCCCGTCACAAGCTTACAGTTGTACGATGAGTAATCAACCAATCACCCCTGGCAATACTCTTATCGTCGTCGCGCTTGAAGACGAACTGCCAGAGTATATGGTTCCAGGTTGGAAGGTGGTATACACAGGTGTTGGTAAAGTTAATGCGGCAATTGCCGCGACGGAAGCAGTCCTCGAGGCTCGGCCAGCACACCTGATTAACTACGGCACGGCCGGAGCTCTTAATCCAGAAATTACTGGGCTCAATCGAGTTAGCTATATCGTTCAGCGCGATATGGACGTGCGACCGCTCGGTTTTAAGCTTGGACATACGCCCTTTGATACGATTAACCACATTGACCTCAATGGAACGGGCGTATCACTTGGAACCGGCGATCACTTCGTCACGACACCACCAGAATTGATTACCGATATCGTTGATATGGAGGCCTATGCGCTCGCTAAAGTTGCGAAATTATTCGAGTGCAATCTCCACTGTTGGAAATATATCTCAGACAGCGCCAATGATAATGCCGCAGATCAATGGGCTGAAAACGTCGCCAAAGGCGCACACGCCTTCGTGGAGCAGGTCATTACCCCACTTAAAAACGAAACTCATCCGAGCTTCTGAGCCTCAATGTCACGCTGCTTTTCCTTATTATGTAAGGCGGATGCGCGACGGGCAGACTCTTGGCGTTTCTTTATTGCCTGAGCATCCAGACCGATATGGCGCTCTCCGCGAGACTTAGCCAGATCAATCTGCTTTTGACGCATCCGGAACCTTTCTCTTTGTGCGTCCGAGTGTTCATCCACACACTGGTGGCACTGCACCCCCACCACAAACTCAGATCGTCTTTTATCTTCATCTGTAATTGGACGACGGCAAGCATGACATTGGTAAAATTCACCGGGTTCGAGCTTATGGTTCACTGTCACTCTGTTATCGAACACGAAACACTCACCTTCCCAAGTACTCTCCGTGTGTGGCACTTGTTCAAAGTACTTTAGGATCCCGCCTTTTAGGTGGTATACCTCTTCAAAGCCCTGCTCGAGCAGATAACTCGTTGATTTTTCGCAACGAATTCCTCCAGTACAAAACATGGCGACCTTTTTATGCTTCTTGGGATTTAAATTGTCGGCCACCCATTCTGGAAACTCACGAAATGTCTTAGTTTCCGGGTTGATCGCACCTTTGAAGGTGCCCACCTCATATTCATAGTCATTACGGGTATC
>JBMZTF010000045.1:0-10813 GCA_049623565.1 Litorivicinaceae bacterium | reverse complement strand
CCAGAATTCCGCTATCGGTTCCTGACCGACCGGCAGATCGGATTGGCCGTTTCCCTGGCTATGTGTCGGTTGTTCGTCGTGAGTTAACGAAAGACTACACGAGCAAGCAGCTGACTGCTGCCGGGCTCAAAATCTACACAGCTTTCGATCCTCAGGTGCAGCGTGGGTTGACCGAGGGGCGGAAAAATATACTGTCCCGCCTCAAGGATATCGGCTTGGATCCGTCCGGTGAAGTACAGACAGGTGCACTGGTGGTGGATATCCCAACTGGCGAGATTCAGGCAGTTTTGGCTAGTCGTGATGATAGAGAGGGGTTCCATCGTGTACTTGACGCGAGGCGGCAAATCGGATCACTCGTGAAACCATTCGTCGTTGCGGCCGCCATTGAAGAGGATCCAAGGCTCCATGCGGGGACCTTAGTCCGCGATGAGGCCGTCTCCATCCGTGATGCAAATGGCAATGTCTGGGCTCCGAAAAATTATGACAAGACAGAGCAGGGTGTTGTCCGTCTCGAGACCGTGATTGCGAGCAGTATCAACCAAGCGACCGTGCATCTGGGTCTAGGGTTGGGGCTTGATTCGATTCTTGATCGTTTAAATGAGTACGGTATTCCTGTGGGTCCGACCAAGCCACCCGCAACTATTTTGGGCGTCTCAGAAATGTCTCCATATCAGGTCGCGACTCGCTATCAGGGTCTATTGAACCGAGGCTACCTCACACCACTTAAGGCTGTTCGGGCAGTGGTGGATGATGCAGAGCGTACTTTAACGAGGCGGTCATTTCAGTCCACACGCTTGATAGAGGCACGTGCTACCGTTCAGGTAGATCACATGATGCGGGTTGGTGCGAAGGTCGGTACAGGGCGCTTATTTGGTGAGCGATACCGTGAAGTGATGGCATCTAAAACTGGGACCACGGATGATGGTCGTGATGCTTGGTTTGTGGGTGCTGATGGGCGTCGTTTAGGTGTCGCATGGGTCGGTTTTGATGACAACAGAAAGGCCGGACTGACTGGTTCAATCGCTGCTCTTCCTTTGATTTCAGATGCGTTTCAGCACGTCCAAAGAACGCATCGTTCGGACACATTGCCCGAGGGATTAAGATACCGTTGGATTAATCAATCAGGACAGATTGTTGGTCAATCATGTGAGGGTGCGGAAAAACGACCATTACCGATAGAATATCCGCAACCGAAGCCCGGTGATTGCGGCGGCGGTGGTCTTGGTTCGCCCAAAGAATCTTGGTTCAATAATTGGTTTGGAGGATAGTATGCGACTCGGTTTGACCTTATTGTGTTTGGCAGTCTTGAGTGGATGCGCACAGGCGCCCGTGTCACGCCCGCCCGTGGTTGATGCTTCTTGGCGTGCTAACGAAGATGATCGCGTCACATCATCAACCCGGACCAATCCGGATTCAACGCCCGACATACGGAGTGAAAAGGGTGAACGTAACCAAGTGACTCCCATTGATCCTGTCGCAAGAATTGAGCCGATTGATCAACCCGAGCAGAAAAGAGAAATCCCTCCCGCGGTGTTATCTCTCTTGGAGCAAGCTGATCAGTTGAGAACGGCAGGTGACCTGGCTGGTGCGTCGGTGCGCCTTGAGCGCGCCCAACGTATTGCGCCAACCGAGCCAGAGGTCTACTTCCAGTTATCAAGTTTGAGGTTAGAGCAGGGAGGTCTTGAGGAAGCCGTGAGAATCGCTACTCAGGGTATTGATTTCGCAGGCACCGACCAAGCGATGAAGCGTGATCTGTATACCGTCATCGCGCGGTCGAAAGATGCTCTCGGTGATACCGCGGGTGCTGTAGAGGCACGGCAGCTGGCGCGTGCCTCTGGATCTTAGAGCGCGTCAAACGCTTCTTTCGCCGCGGCGAGCGTAGTGCTTATCACTGACTCGCTATGTTTTGAAGACACAAAACCCGCTTCGTACATGGACGGTGCGAGGTAGATACCGCGGTCAAGCATGAGGTGGAAGAAGCGTTTGAATACCTCTTCGTCACAGGCTGTCACTTCAGCGAATGAGTTCACTGGTTGATCCGCGAAAAATAATCCAAACATCCCTCCACGACTCACGCCCTGTATGGAGACTCCAGCATCAGACGCTGCAGAGACCATCCCGGACACAAACCGCTCGGTGGCGGCATTCAGGACGTCATAAAACCCCGGTTGGGACAATTCAGAAAGCGTCGCGATACCTGCTGCCATCGCTACAGGATTTCCGGAAAGTGTGCCAGCTTGATAGACAGGCCCCAGCGGAGCAAGCATATCCATGATGTCTTGGCGCCCACCAAACGCCCCAACTGGCATTCCGCCACCAATAATTTTGCCAAGACTGGTGAGGTCCGGGCGGATGCCTTTGAGTGCTTGTGCGCCACCCATCGCTACGCGGAAACCAGTCATAACCTCATCAAAAATCAGCACGACACCAAACTGGTCGCAGAGTGCGCGAAGGCCTTCAAGGTAACCAGGCTGCGGGAGAATCATGTTCATATTACCGGTGATCGGCTCGATGATGACGCAGGCGATTGAGTCACCTCGTTTTTCAAAAAACTTGGTCGCCGCGTTGAGATCATTAAACGGGAGATTCATCGTGTGTTTAGCTAGATCAGCGGGGACTCCTGGTGAGCTTGGGACGCCAAATGTGAGGGCACCAGATCCTGCCTTGACCAACAAACTATCCGAATGACCGTGGTAGCAGCCTTCGAATTTCACAATAGTGTCACGCCCTGTGAAACCTCGTGCGAGACGTATCGCACTCATGGTTGCTTCAGTACCACTTGAACAAAATCGGAGCCTCTCCATCGATGGGAAGAACGATTTCACGAGCTCTGCCATCTCTGTTTCAATTGCGGTGGGCGCTCCAAAGGATAGTCCGTTCTCGATAGCATCACGCACGGCCTGTAACACTCGAGGGTTCGCGTGCCCAGCGATCATTGGTCCCCAACTGCCGATATAGTCAATATATTGCTTGCCGTCGGCATCGTACAAATAAGGGCCTTCAGCCCTACTAAAGAACACGGGTGTTCCACCAACCGCACGGAAAGCTCGTACAGGAGAGTTTACGCCGCCCGCGATTGATTGGCTCGCTCGCTTGAAAAGTTGTTCTGATCTAGACATACAGTGTCCCCTAAAATAAATTTTTGAGTCGACGTGCTGCGTCGCCAATATCCTTCGCTCGAAAAACAGCGCCGGACACAGCGAGCATAGAGACTCCAGTGTCTAAAACTTGTCTGCCATTATCGGCTGTGATGCCCCCGATTGCGACGACCGGGACCGGGCATTGATCAATCAGTTCCTGAAGCTGCTTGAGAGATAATCCGCTTGCGCCAGGTTTTGTCTGGGACTCAAACAGTCGACCAAAGGCGCAGTATGTTGCTCCGTCGCGGACCGCCTCTTTCATCGCGCTTCTCGAGTCATGACAGGTTCTACCAAGAATCGCTCCTGGACCAAGATTTATGCGTGCTTCGCTAAGTGATCCATCTGTCTGGCCGAGATGGGCTCCGTCCGCTCCAAGCGTCTGTGCGATGAGCGCGTTATCATTAATCAAACAGGGTCTCTCGTGTTGTCGACAAGACGCGATCACGGCCTCAGCGAGGGCATGGTAGAGGCCCTTATCTTCTGTTTTATGACGAAACTGAACGATACTTGCTCCGCCATCGATTGCCTCGCCGACCTGTCGATAAAGAAGATCGGGGTCGGTAACCGATGTATCAGTGATGACATAGAGTCCGCGCATTAAAATGGTTTGACTATCACGAGGATAGCAATAGCGACAAGCCCGACTACAGGCGCCTCGTTAAACCAGCGATACCAGACATGGCTACGGGTGTTGGTGTCGTTGTTGAATGCTTTTACGATTCTGATACACCAGTGATGATATCCAATTAGTAAAACGACACAGGCGAGTTTGGCGTGCATCCAACCCTGCGACATATAGTCAGGCACAAGCATCAGCATCCAGATGCCGAGCGCAACTGCTAAAATCATCGATGGGGTCATGATACCGTTAAGTAGCTTCCTTTCCATGATTTTGAAGCGCTCATTTCCGGCCGTATCCGTCGCGTCGGTCATCGCGTGGTAAACGAAGAGCCGAGGGAGATAGAATAGCGCGGCGAACCACGTGACGACCGAGATTAGATGAAATGCTTTGACCCACAGGAACATGCTGCCTCCTAGTTTTGAGGCTGGAGTAGATCAATTATCTCGTTGAAACACAAGACTATCCCCGTTCTTCGTTCCGAACCTTGCTTTGGACTTCGATGACGGCGGTAAATAAATCCCCCTCAGTAATCGCTCCCAAGAACTCACGGTCCTCTCCAACAATTGGTATTGATTCGCCAACGAAGTCACTTACAACATACATCGCATGCTGTAAGGAGTCGTCTGATCTAAGGATCAGAGGATCCTCATCGCAGTATTGCTCCGCCAGTTGATCGCCGGCCTCGATGGCTTGGTGTATGGATAATTTACCCACTAGCTTGCCCAAATCCGAGATGACGTAGGCCTCGGTTTGTTCTCTGGTTCGCATTTCGGTTAGGGCCTCTTGTCCGGTGCTACTGCCTGTGAGCACGACGCAGTCATCTCCTATGTGATCCTCCAGGGTGTGCTGGGTTAAAGCTATACCTTCCCTGCCGAGAGCAAGATCGACACCACGATCGATCAATTGGCGGTCGAAAAACGAATGACCAAATAACCGGTGCGTCAATAGCATCGAGGTCATCACGGCCATCAACGCAGCGACCGCGTAGGCATAGGATTGTGTGAGTTCGAGAACAATAAGAATCGCTGTAATTGGTGCTCCTATAACAGTCGCGGCAACGGAGGCCATCGCAGCGATACTTATAGCCTCCGTTAGACTTGGTCCGCCCGCAGCGATCGATATTTGTGCAACCAGTCCTCCGACTGCAACCCCAATAAAAAGCGCCGGGGAGAACACTCCTCCGAATAAGCCAAACCCGATGCAGATCGCTGTCATGGATATTTTCAGCACGAGCAAGAGGAGAAGCATAGGGATCTGGTACTGACCACCGAGCATCTCGTTAACAGTGCCAAGGCCGACTCCTAGGATCTCGGGTACCCAGATACCTACCGCTCCACAAACAGTGGCAGCGGTAATGATAAGGCGCTCAGCCGACCAACCTGACTCCCGAGCAAACCGCGCCGAGTACCTCAGTCCTTGCATAAACGTAATTGCGGTCACGGCAACAACAGGGGCCGCGATAATCAAAATTGGGATTAGAGCCGCTAAATCCGGAGATTGCGCTGAAATCGCATAGGGAGTTGTATTTTTAAAGAAGGCCTGACTAAATGCGGCCGCGGTTACGGAGGCGATTGATATCGGTGCCATTGCTCTGACCGATAGATGTCTCAGAACCGCCTCATGAGCAAACACGATTCCAGCGATAGGTGCGCCGAAACCTGCCGAAATCGCCGCAGCGACACCACACCCGAGATATATCTCGTTTGAGAGTCGTGATTTGAAGAATCGCTTGAAAATGACACCGATCGTGGCGCCGAAATGTACTAGAGGCCCATACTGTCCTACCGATCCCCCGCCCGCGGCACTTGTAAAGGCGGCCAGAGTTGAGACTAGCCCATGTTTTTCATCAAGTGGTTCTTTTGACTGGTGAGCGTGATAGATTGAGTCGGCAGGGCCATGCCAGCGGGTTATCTTAAAAATCCGGCGCATCAAAATGAGCAGACCGGCCGCAGACCACAGGAAGACTAAACTCGTAAGTTCGATTCGTGTTCCAAAAATGGCTATTTCTATCAGAGTCTGATTCTCTCTGAGGGCCGTAAAAAAACTTACTCCCGAAACAAATGCCTTTGACGCGGTCGCTACGATGACCCCGACAAGCCCGCCTATGACAAAATCTACAACTAGTTCTGCGCCAGTGTCTTTGACTTGACTCTGCATCGGATTCCCCGTTTTTGTACGTTTTGGCATTTGTTTGGCGTATTATGCGCTCAATTTATGAATGGATGGAAATTGCGCTTGAAACGGGTCGGAATTGTTGGTGGGACTGGGTATACCGGTATCGAGCTGTTACGGATGTTAGCTTCGCATCAAGGGGTAGAGGTCAGTTGTCTAACGTCTAGGTCAGAAGCCGGGAAATCGGTAGCGTCGTTGTATCCGTGGCTGTCGCATTATGGAAGTTTGCATTTCGAAGACCATTCGATCGATGCGCTGTCTGCGTGTGATCTTGTGTTTTACGCGACACCCAACAAAATCGCCATGAATGAGGCGAGCTCGTTTCTTGATCGCAACGTGCGCGTCATCGATTTGGCCGCCGATTTTAGGTTTAGTGAACGGAGCCTGTGGGAGTCAGTGTATGGTGGACCGCACGGAGCACCTCAGCTGACCCAAGAGGCGGTTTACGGGTTACCGGAGAAATATCGAACAGAGATTGCCGGGGCTCGCTTGGTCGGAAACCCCGGTTGTTATCCAACAGCCACAGCGCTCGCATTAATGCCACTAGTTGAAGCGCGTGTCTTGTCAAGTTCGCATGTGATCGTTGATGGGAAAAGTGGTGCATCTGGGGCTGGTCGCTCTGCACGTGCGGACCTTATTTTGGCTGAGGCCTCAGACAATTTCCACGCATATACGGCAGGTGGTCACCGGCATGCTCCGGAAATGGCGCATCAAATCTCTAAGATGGGCCAAGAAGTCAGTGTGACCTTTGTGCCACATTTACTGCCGACAATCCGGGGGATTGAAGTCACCGCTTATGTCTCCACATCATTATCGGTATCTGAGGCGCGCGATTTGTTTGTGTCCAGGTATCAAGATGAGCCTATGGTGTCTGTGGTATCTGACGGTGAGCATCCCGAAACCCGCTGGGTTCGTGGATCAAACCAGTGCATGATTGGAGTATATCAGCAGCAGCCGGGATATTTGATTATCTCGAGTGTGATCGATAACTTAGTTAAAGGGGCGGCCGGGCAGGCAATCCAAAACATGAATCTGATGCTTGGTCTGAACGAATTTGAAGCGCTTCCGATGTGTGCATTGAGTCCTTGAGGGGTTATGACAGAAGTATTTGTGCCGACTTCGATCAACTTGACTGATCGTGCTGTTTCCAAAGTGAAGGAATTGATCGATGGAGAGGGGAATCCAGGCCTTCATTTACGAGTTTATGTAACAGGTGGAGGTTGTTCAGGGTTTCAGTACGGCTTCAGTTTCGATGACAAGCATCAAGAGGACGATACTGAGGTACTGAAAGATGGTGTGAGGGTCGTCGTTGATGGGATGTCGTATCAGTATCTAGTTGGCTCAACCGTCGATTACTCAGAGTCACTGACAGGATCTCAGTTCGTCGTCGAAAACCCTAATGCTTCAAGCACATGTGGGTGCGGAGCGAGCTTCAGCCTATAGTTGGATTCACGACCGAACCCAGCACCCCCGCTATCGTTGATCCTGTGATTTTGTGCGTCTCGAGCGCCCTGTTATCTTTGCACTGAAGCCCGAGCCAACCAAAGCAGGCCGCTTCCACATAGTCGGGATCGATGGCAAATGTGTCCGATGTGATCAGGAGGGGATCGACCGCGTCGTCGATCATGTTCATCAAGTGAGTATTATGAACACCGCCCCCGCACACAACTAAAATATGAATTTCCTCCGGCAGAGCCTTTTGCACTTGCTCAGCCGTCAGTTGGTTAAGTGTCGCCTGGACGTCTGCTGGATCGAGTGGGGGCAGTTTTCTGAGGGTTTGTTCGAGCCACGCACAAGAAAAATACTCACGTCCCGTGCTTTTTGGTGGATCTTTCGCGAAGTACGGATCGTCTAGCAACAAATCGAGCAAATCGTGATTAACCAGTCCTGATGATGCGAAAGCTCCATCTCGATCAAAAGGTTTCTTTTTATGTTTCTGGTACCAGACGTCGGCGAGTGTGTTCGCCGGGCCGATGTCCCACCCTCTCGCTGGCTTTCCAGGTATTAGGAGCGAGATGTTTGCGATACCACCGAGGTTGAGAACGGCTACATTTTCGGTATCTCGGCGGAAGTGTGCCTCGTGGAACAACGTCGCCAGCGGAGCGCCCTGTCCTCCGCGCGCCATATCACCGCGTCGGAATTGGTGTGCGACCGGCACCCCTATCTCTTCTGCAAGACGCTCAGCGAAACCAATTTGCAAGGTTGACCCAAGATTTGGATCATGCCACAGCGTTTGGCCATGGAAGCCAATTACACTCACCGGATCTAAACTCGTTTGCATCAATCGGTGACATTGTTCGATAACGACATCAGTATATGCATTTTCGACACGCAGCAGATCATGGAGGCTCGTTTGACCGGTCTCAATGATTTGTTTGAGGTCTTGCTGAATCTCCTCAGGGAATGACGTTTCGAGTGTTTGGATCACTTCGATGCGCGAGCCATCGGGGGTTTCTCGCACAAGGCAGGCATCGAGCCCATCGAGGCTCGTGCCACTCATCAGCCCAATCGCAGACCGAGACGCTTTAGGGCTTGGTAATGCTTTGGAAAGCCAGTTCATTGTGGCTTCTTTGCGCGTCGAGTGACGCTATGAGTGTTCCTGCCACGCGCTTATAGCGTGCAATTTCGGATTTTGGTAGCGACTTTGCTTTTGGAAGTTTATTTAGGATAGTCCGTGGATTTCGGTGAACACCATTGACTATGAATTCGTAATGCAGGTGAGGGCCTGTGGCCATTCCACTCATCCCCACATAACCAATCACCTGTCCTTGCCTCACTTTTTGGCCGGATCTAAATTTGCCATAGCGGGATAAGTGAGCATAACGGGTTTCAATGTTGCTACCGTGTTTCATCACGATTAAACGTCCATATCCCCCTTTTCTACCGCGGAATATGACTTTGCCATCGCCTGCTGCATAAATTGGGGTGCCAGTAGACGCCGCGTAGTCTGTACCCTTATGTGCCCTCATAGTACCCAGAACTGGATGCTTGCGGTTCAAGTTAAAGTTTGAACTGATTCGGCGGAAATTGAGGGGCGCTCGTAAAAAAGCCTTCCTCAGACTGACACCATTTTGATTGTAATAGCCGACGTCGCCCTTCGCGTCCGTGAAGCGAACTGCGATGAAGGACTCTCCAGAGTTAATAAATTCTGCAGCCAAGATATTCCCGTATTCAATAAATTCTCCATCAAGGTATCGCTTCTCAAATGTGACTACGAATTGATCACCTTTGCGGATCTCGTACACGAAATCGATCACGTGGCCGTATATATTCGCTAACTCCATAATTAAATTATCGGGAAGGCCAGCACGCGCCCCTGCCAAGAAGAGCGAGCTGCTTATTGTGGCTTGAGCCTGCTCGATGTAAATCTCTGGCTCGCGGTGACGTTGCTCAACGGCCCATGTATTGTCTCTATAAATGGCGACGGTTTGATGGAATGGCGATTGGACAACTGCAACTTCGGCGAGCGCACTATCGGCAGCATACCGAAATTCAACAGTTTGACCGACCTTTAGCCGAGACACACGGTCGTCACCTTTCTCGGACTGGATTAAGGCCCGCAATAACTGAGGACTCAGATTTTGACGGCTGAACAGTCGAGACAGTGAGTCGCCTTCCCGGACACGTTCGGTGCGTACATCAAACCCGTTGGTAGGAGCCGCGCGCTCTGTCATCGCCCATGAAAGCTCTGGGATAGGTGTCGTCTTATCTGGTCGGACGTCTGTTTCACCGACAGCTGGCAAGATGAGTAAAGAACCGATAAGAAGAAGAGAGCCGACCACCCCGAGAACATGAGTTCCCGGAAACGGATGACATATCGCGTCTAAGCGATTGATAAGATTGTGCATTCGTATCCCAAGTTTCGGTTTAAGCGAGTGTACACAAATCATTTGCGTGTTGCATGTAAAAAAAGAAACAAGGTTATGTACACTATGGCACTTTTATTAGTGGACTGAAAATACCTATGGCAACGTTGGATGGGCGTAGTCTTCAAGACGCGATAGACCTGATCTCGCGCGGCGCAGACGAGATTCTTCCTTTGGATGAATTGAGGGAAAAGCTGGACAGTGGCAGGCCGTTGAAGATCAAAGCCGGATTTGATCCGACGGCGCCGGATCTGCATTTGGGTCATACGGTACTTATAAATAAGTTGCGTCAGTTTCAGGACCTTGGGCATGAAGTGATCTTTCTGATTGGTGATTTCACGGGACTGATTGGTGATCCAACGGGCAAAAACCAGACTAGGCAGCCACTGACAGAAGAACAGTTGATGCGGAACGCTGAGACCTATGCCTCTCAAGTATTCAAGATTCTGGATAGAGATAAGACACGGGTTGAATACAATAGTCGTTGGATGAACGCCTTGAAGCCTCAGGACTTCGTCCGGTTAGCTGCCAAGTTGACAGTCGCGAGAATGCTCGACCGTGATGACTTTAGTAAGAGATTTAAGTCCGAGCAGCCCATTTCGATTCATGAGTTTCTGTATCCTTTGATGCAGGGATATGACTCTGTAGCTCTTCAGGCTGATGTCGAGCTTGGGGGTACCGATCAGCGATTCAATCTGTTGATGGGGCGAGAATTGCAGCGAGACGCGGGACAAAACCCGCAGACGATTTTAATGATGCCGATCCTCGAGGGCTTGGACGGAGAAAAGAAAATGTCGAAATCGCTGGGCAATTATGTCGGTCTAAATGATGAGCCTGGAGATATGTATGGCAAGCTCATGAATATTTCCGATGAATTAATGTGGCGCTATTACGATTTACTGAGCTTTGAGTCTAACGCTGATTTGGCTGCGTTAAGGGCATCCGTTGAGTCTGGGTCAATGTCACCGAACGATGCAAAGGCACATCTGGCGAGGGAATTGATTGCTCGTTTT
>JBMZTF010000044.1:5219-10901 GCA_049623565.1 Litorivicinaceae bacterium | reverse complement strand
GTGTGCTGGCAGGCGGGGCAGACCAGGTCGGTGACCCAACCCAGTGTCACGCTGTCGCGATCGATGGGCGTGCTCCGGAATATGACGGCGGTATTGTGACGCGGGTTGACTGTGTCCCATTCTCGGTCGTAGTTAACAATGATGGTCATCGTTTTTATGATGAGGGGGAGGACGTCTGGCCCAAGCGTTATGCGATCTGGGGTAGGTTGGTCGCGAAACAACCCAACCAGGTTGCCTACGCGATCATTGATAGTAAGTCCAAGGATTTGTTCATGCCGACCGTTTTCTCTGCGACGGTCACAGACAGTCTAGACGACATGGCTCAACAGCTGGGCTTGCCCAAGGATCAATTCCTGGCGACCGTGAAAGAGTTCAACAAGAGCTGCCAAGACGGTGATTTTTATCCTACCGAGCTCGATGGACTGCGAACGAGTGGCACGACTCCCGAAAAAACCAACTGGGCAAGACCAATCGATACCCCACCTTTTTTTGGATATGAGTTGAGACCAGGTGTCACGTTTACCTATCTTGGTTTTCGAGTCGGCCACGATGCCAAGGTGAGCTTCGGTGATGTGCCCAGCGAGAATGTTTGGGCGGCAGGAGAAATCATGGCAGGAAGTATATTGGGCGAAGGTTATCTTGCAGGCTTTGGGATGACTATCGGGACGGTTTTTGGACGAATTGCGGGATCGGGAGCGGGAGCCTATGCAAAATCTGGCGCTTGAGGAAGTGAAACGGCAACTCGCAGTCTGTAATGCATGTCGTTACTGCGAGGGGTTTTGTGCGGCGTTTAAGGCGATGACCCGGTACAGGGCGTTTGATACCGAGACAGTGGTCCACATGTCAAACCTCTGCCACAACTGCCAGGCCTGTTATCACAGCTGTCAGTTCACTGAACCCCACGAGTTCGGCCTAAACCTACCTCGTGCTCTTGCGGTTGTGCGGGTTGATTCTTGGGAATCTCATGTACCGTTTCCCGGTGTATCGAAATTGTTTCAGAGTAGTCCGCTTGTCTCTCTCGCCTCGGTCTTGGTAGTGGCGACTATGTTCTGGCTGATTGCGGGAATTCCCTGGCTATCATCAGATACGTTCTACGACTTGATATCGCACAACGCGTTGGTTTGGATTTTTTCTCCCCTGTTCTTAGCGCCGCTAGTCATCGTTTTTTGTGGGCTTGCGAGATACTGGAGGACGGTGAATGGCGAGCGCATTACATGGAAGCAAGTACTCGAGTCACTCAGATCTGCGGCCACGCTGAAAAATTTAGATGGTGGGGCAGGGCAGGGCTGTAATTACGAGAAGGAAGACCGCTACAGTCAGGTGCGTCGATGGGCGCATCAGGCAACCATGTATGGGTTCCTGCTTTGCTTCGCCGCGACATCGACCGCGACCGTGATGCATTATGGATTTGATATCGTAGCCCCTTACCCATTTCTCTCGTTACCCAAACTGCTCGGGGTGAGCGGCGGTGTGTTGTTAACGCTCGGAACCTCAAAACTGATTTACCTTAAAACTAAGGCCAGCTCACTGTTAGAAGCACCAGGACGTCGTGCTAGCGACTACGGTTTCATTACACTGCTATGGTTTGTGTCGACCTCGGGCTTATTGTTGTATTGGCTGGGAGATACTGATCTCGCAGGTTCTATGCTGATACTACATTTGGCCGGTATCGTGTGCCTCTTTGTTTCTATTCCTTTCAGTAAGATGGTGCACGGATTCTTCCGCATGGCAGCGCTAATTAGGGAGGCCCAGCTGAGGGGCGCTTGATGTCGAGTTGACGTTTGCGCTGAGTAGCTTATATTCCAGCGCCTCCTGTTTTCGTTTTTATTGGATCTTTTGAGAGTACTGTGGACATTCCTTCTTCTAAACCAAATAACCCAAATTTCTCTTCCGGACCGTGCTCCAAGCGTCCCGGATACAATCTTGCGTCACTTGACATACAGACACTCGGGCGGTCCCATCGATCGGCCGTCGGAAAGTCAGCACTAAGCGCAGTGTGTGATGAAACCAAGCGCCTTTTGGGTTTGCCGAACGATTACCTCGTCGGGGTGGTGCCTGCGTCTGATACCGGAGCGTTCGAGATGGCGATGTGGTCGATGCTAGGTGCGCGTGACGTTGATGTGTTCAGTTGGGAGTCGTTCGGGAAGGGCTGGCTTAATGACATCGTCAACGATCTCAAGCTAGAGAAGGTGAATAGATACGAGGCCGACTATGGGCTGCTCCCCGACCTATCGTTGGCCAGCGGAAAAAATGACATTGTATTCACTTGGAATGGGACCACCTCCGGTGTCAGGGTCCCGGACGGTGAATGGATACCAGATGATCGTCAGGGCTTAACCCTTTGTGACGCGACGTCCGCTGTCTTTGCGATGGAGATGCCGTGGCTAAAACTCGATGTCACTACCTTCAGTTGGCAGAAGGTCCTGGGCAGCGAGGGAGCTCATGGGATGATTATCCTGAGTCCCCGCGCTGTAGAGCGTCTGGAGACTTATACACCACCGTGGCCATTACCTAAGATTTTCAGGCTCACGAAAAAAGGTAAGTTGATCGATGGAATATTTCGTGGCGAGACGATCAATACGCCGAGTATGCTTTGTGTCGCAGATTATCTGGATGCCTTGGAGTGGATCGAGTCCATTGGTGGTCTGTCCGGCGCTATCGCCCGTTCTGAAGCCAATTTAGCGGTCATAAGGAAGTTCGTAAATGACACTCCTTGGCTGAACTTTTTGGCCCAGGACCCGGAGACAGTCTCCAACACGAGCGTGTGTCTCTCGTTGGACGCGAGTCCAGAGCAAGTCAAAGAGATCGCTAAATTACTGGAGAGTAACTCTGTTGCGTTCGACATAGGCGCATATCGAGATGCTCCTCCCGGACTGAGAATTTGGTGCGGGGCGACGATCGAAAAATCAGACGTTGCGTTATTGACCGATTGGATCAGGTGGGCCTACGTGTCTATCGTTAGTAAGGGATAAGAAATGTTTGCCATACGTACATATAACGCAATATCACCCACCGGTTTGGCGAGATTCGACGGCGCTAGATACGCGGTCTCGTCAGAGGCACCAAATCCGGCAGGTGTCTTGTTACGGAGCTACAAGTTAACAACGGACGAGCTACCAGCAAGCGTTGCTGCCGTCGCTCGTGCGGGTGCGGGCACCAACAATGTCCCTACCACGGAGCTCACTGGGCGGGGGGTGGTTGTGTTTAACACGCCAGGAGCTAACGCCAATGCGGTCAAGGAATTGATCTGCGCGGGGTTGATGATGTCGTCTAGGGATATTTTCGGTGGTCTGAAGTTTATCGATGGATTGGGTGACCAATTGATTGAGGATCTGGACCCGCTCCTGGAGTCGGAAAAGAAGCGATTTGCCGGTACTGAGATCTACGGGAAGACTCTCGGTATTGTGGGACTGGGTGCGATCGGGTCGCTGGTAGCCAATATGGCTCTTGATCTAGGTATGCGCGTCGTTGGGTATGATCCAGCGATTTCAGTCGAGGCTGCTTGGCGTTTGTCGAGTCGTGTTGAAAAGATGCCGAGTCTCGACGCGCTGCTCAAAGAATCTGACTACATCACGCTTCACGTGCCGGCGATTGATGCGACCAGAGGAATGATAAATTCAGAGTCGATATCGCGAATGAAGGCCGGGGTCAAGCTCCTGAACTTTGCTCGTAAGGAAATCGTGAACGCTGGCGATATTATCAGTGCTCTGGATGCCGGGAAGATGAGTAGCTACGTCACAGATTTCCCGACGCCCGAAATGATAGGTCATGCTAAGGTCATACCGATGCCCCACATCGGCGCAAGCACGGGAGAGGCAGAGGATAACTGTGCGGTGATGGCCGCGGATCAGTTGATAGATTTCTTGGAGAACGGGAACATTAAGAACTCGGTAAATTTCCCAGATACCTCGATGGCGCGGGGGTCAGAGTTCCGATTAACATTCTCGAACTCGAATGTTCCCAATGTGTTGAGTACTGTCCTGAGTCAGATATCTGCCACCGGGGCTAACGTGATTGATTTGGTTAACCAGAGCCGTAACGAGATTGCCTACAACATTATGGATATTGACCAGCCAGTTACTGATGAGTTGGTCGGCACGATCTCGAATCTAGATGGAGTCATTCGAGTCAGGCGTCTGTGATATGCGACGAGGGATCTCGCAATACAGTGTCCTCGATATGATCTCTCAGTTGATTATGTTAATCGGCTGACCTTTTTCGAAGGCCTCGAATGCGGCCAGCATTTCCTGATAGAAGATTGTAAAGGTCTCCTCGGTGCAGTAACCGACATGAGGCGTCGCGAGTACCCTCGGGTGTTTTACGAGCTTGTCTGCGTTAGTTGCGGGCTCCTCTGAGTAAACGTCGGTTGCTAACCCACCCAGAGACCCGTCGTCGAGGCAGCGGAGAAGGGCAACCTGGTCGATGATTTCAGCTCTGGAGGTGTTCACGATGTGCCCCTCCGGGCCCAGTAGTTTAAGCTCTTCCTCACCGATCAGCCCCCGGCTCCTGTCCGAGAGTTTGTAGTGGATGCTTACAAAATCGGAGCGAGAAAATAATTCGGTTTTAGAGACAGCTGTCACATCGATAGCGCTGGCCTGCGCAGCCTCAAGGTTGCTACTCCACGCAATCACTTCCATCCCGATCGTTAGTCCAAGCTTGGCAACTTGGCTGCCCAGTCTACCCAGGCCAACGATTCCTAAGGTTTTCCCTCGGAGATCTTTGCCCATCACCGGTTGCCACACGTTATCTATTTTTAATCCGTTGATGAGGGGAATCGCTTGTCGGCACAACATCATGATCAGCATGAATGCGTGCTCTGCGGTTGCGTGCCCAGGTGAGGACGTACCACAGACGGTGATCCCTCGAAGACTCGCTGCCTCAATGTCGATAGCCGCGTTTTGCTTGCCTGATGTCACTATTAATTTGAGGTTGGGAAGAGCGTCTATGATCACCTTGGGGAATGGTGTTCGTTCGCGCATTAATCCGACCGCATCAAAGGGCATAAGCATCTCAATCAGTTTGTGAGTGTCTGAGACGTGCGAGTCGAAGAAAGTGAAATTCAAATCGTCTGATGATCCCCAGTCAGCGTAGTGCTGTGCTCTAGAAAAATAATCGTCAAGGATAGCTATTTTCATTGCTGTCTTTCTCGTTGGATTTATAAGGTTGCATCCAGCCCAGGGTATCCTCAGTCACCCCGCTCACTTTATATTCGGCACCTAGTGGTTGATGCCAGCCACTGTCGTCAATTACCTGAAACACCGAGTTAAAGTCGATCTCGCCACTACCGGGTGGTCCACGATCTGGGACCGACGCAAACTGTATGTGGCCAACCAGGGGCAGACAGGAACCGAACCGTTCAGTCACCCCGCCTTCGGTACGCCCCACGTGATATATATCGAACATCAACCGGACATTATTGAGACCTAGGGTCTCGAGTAGTTCGCACGCGTGCACGGTGTCCCTCAAAAAATATCCGGGCATATCAAACGGGTTAAGGGGCTCAATTAGGACCGACATATTATATTTTTCTGCGATATCGGAGGCGTATCGAAGATTATCAAGGTAGGTCGCCGTCGCGGCCGACCCCTCGATTACTCCGGCCATTACATGAACATTTAGGGCACCAATCCGTGCGCCGTAATCAAACGCCTGTTCAATCGCCCGTCTGGCGGCAGAAATTTG
>JBMZTF010000044.1:0-5209 GCA_049623565.1 Litorivicinaceae bacterium | reverse complement strand
TAGAGCCGCGAGACCTGCGTTTAGGGGGCCACGAACCGTGTTAAGCCCGAGCATTGGGAGGCCGGTTTCCTCTAGCGCTCGGCTAACATCATCCACAGACTCGTTGTAGGGAAAATGGCACTCAACCGCATCGAAGCCACTTCGGTGGGCTCTACGGATTGCATCGGCGAGTGAGCAGTCTTGCCATAAAAACCCGAGGTTGGCAGAGAATGCTGGCATCAGTCCCACTCCACATTGTATTTCCTGACCAAATCTCTCGCTTGTTCAGCGGTCAAGGCGTTTGGCTCGAGAGCGCGGGTTAAGAAGGCAAGCTTCGATGCAGCCTCGAGCTCCTCTGAGGCATATACAGCGGCCTCCAGTGTTTTTGCTGATACAACGGGGCCATGATTCGCGAGCATGATGGCTGCATGCTTGCCGGCAAGGCCCTCAATAGCAGATCCGATTTCAGGGTCCCCCGGAATAAAGTAAGGGAGAAGCCTGACCTGACCCAGCTGCATTATCCCGTAGGGTGTCAGGTGGGGTAGCCAATCGTGTTCGTTATCGGTAGGTAGCAAAGATAATGCGGTGGCATAGCAACTATGCAGATGAACAACAGCGCCCGCCTTGTCTCCACGGGTCGAATAGAGGGCCTGATGCAGAGGGACTTCTTTGGTTGGTCTGTCACCTGAGATCAATTCACCGCCGGGTTTGATGACACTGAGTTGTTCTGGCTGTAGACGTCCGAGGGAGCTTCCGGTTGGCGTCACCAAGAGATTTCCATCGGGTAACCGTACCGATAAATTTCCAGTGCTTCCGTGGCTGAGCCCTCGGTTATAGAGACTTAGGCCAAATTCACAGAGTTGCTCGCGTATATCCATGTTTAGTCCTCAAGCAGCGCCAGTGCGTCATCAAAAAATGAGGGTGATCCAAAGTTCCCACTTTTCAAGGCAAGCCCTACTAGGTCTTGATTAGAGCCACTGAACACCCATGGCACCCCCGGACAGATCTCACGACCAATGATGACCTCAGAGACATTAAGTGATTGTGTGACAGCCCCCGATGTCTCGCCACCAGCGACAACAAATCGTCTGACACCCATATCGAAAGCCTCCCGAGCGATTAAGGCCATCGCACGCTCAACGATAGCGCCGGCCTCACTGACCCCTAACATTGACTGGGCTGCCTTGACCTCATCTGGGCTCGCTGTCGCATACACCAGCGGTGTCTCTTCTTGATCGATCGAATGGATCCACTGAATACAGTCTCGAATCGTGTCCTCATTGAGGGTCTCTGGATGGAGTTGGTAACTTGGATTGTGTTCAACATAGCGAGCAACCTGTTGCTGTGTCATTTGTGAGCAGCTGCCGCTCAGTACCATTGCTCGAGGGCCAGGTCGAGGGTCACTCACTGAGTCTGATGAACTGATATCAAGGAGCCGAGGAAGGGGCATCGCGAGTGCGCTTCCACCGGTGAGTAACACATTTGGTGGTGTATTTGTGACCAAGAACTCCAGATCGGCGAACTCGACGGCGTCTCCTATAATGTGGGTGGCGTCAGGTAATCCGGTGCCACTCTTTTGAGCGACGCGGTCCCAGATCTCGACCGAGCCGCTCACTTGTGGCGCGAGTATGCGGGCAAGGTTCGCGTCCTTCATCGGCGTGAGGGGGTGATCCTTCATACTCGACTCATTCAGGAGTTGACCATTGACAAATAGGTAGCCCATGAACACTGATCGGCCATTTTCCGGAAACGCGGGGCAGTAGAGTGCCTGTGTTTGACCTGTGATGGCCATAAGCGCTTCAGCGACTGGCCCGATGTTGCCTTGGGCTGTCGAATCAAAGGTTGAGCAGTATTTCCAGTACAGGCGTTCAGCACCTCTTGCGAGAAGCCAGTTTGCTGCTTCTCCGCAATCGCGGACCGCTGTATCAATAGGTTCTGTTCTACACTTCAGGGCGATGATTTCGATATCACTACTGCAATCAGATGATTCTTTGGGTAATCCGAAATGTAGCCTAACCGAGGCACCACTGCGTCTAAGTAGACCCGCGAGGTCCGTTGCCCCAGTATAGTCGTCGGCAATACAGCCAAGTTTCATGTGCCTGATCCTGGAAGTACCACGTCCGACTGCTGCGCTAGGATCTTTACAACCGCACTGTCATCCTGACCGCCGAGACCGGACTCGGATGCTCTCTTGTATAGCGCAAGTGCTGTGTCAGATAACGGAGTGACCACCTTGTTACCGGATGCCTCATCTGTCACGATCCCCAGATCTTTAACGAAAATATTGACGCTGGACAGAGGAGTGTAGTCACCATCCGCGATGTGTGGACCGCGGTTCTCGAACATCCATGAGGAGCCTGCACATTTGCTGATGACATCAATTACTTGGTGTAAATCCATGTCTAGTGAGGCTGCTAGGTTCATCGCTTCGGCTGCTGCAGCGATATGGATACCGGCAAGAAGCTGGTTAATCAATTTCATTTGTGAACCGTGTCCTGGTTTGTCTCCAAGCTTAAAAACGCGCTCAGAGATTGCGTCAAACACAGGCTTAGCCTTGTCCATTGCCGATGGTGAACCCGAGGCCATTATGGACATCTGACCATCGAGTGCCTTCGCGGCGCCGCCGCTGACTGGTCCATCTATATATCGGAAACCCTCGGTCTCAACCCTATGAGCGATCTCAACCGCCTTCGAGGGTGCGAGTGTCACGCAGTTAATAACCAACGCGTTAGGATTGAGAATGGGAAGTAGCCCAGACTCGAACAGGACCGATTCGGCTTGACTTGCGTTGACCACGAAGATTAGAACGCAGTCGATATCTTGGCACATCTCCAGTGACTCGATGGGATGACCACCATTGGCTCTGAAGCGCTGCAGAGCCTCTGGATTGACATCAAAGCCGGCTGTACTAATTCCCGCGCGTATACAAGACAATGCGGCACCAAATCCCATTGATCCGAGACCAACGACCAGAGTCTTCATAGGGGCTCCTCATAATTATGTTGATCTTGTTGGTTGCTGCGGTTAATTGTTAGCCAAGACCAGAGCGACATCATAAAGAAAAGGAGCATCTTGTGGCCAGAGTTGTTGTGACCGGCGGCGGTGGATTTTTGGGTCAGAGAGTCGTTCGCTCATTGAAGTCGATGAGACGGGTTGTGGTTAACGGGATCGAGCACGAGCTTTCCAGAATCTGTGTAATCGATCGTTTTGCCCCTTATTGGATGATCGACGAGGGGATTGAGGTAATTGAGGGCGATCTTCTCACGCTATTGCAGAAAGATCCGGTGATGTTTCAATCCAGTGATGTAGTTTTCCATCTGGCTAGCGCCGTCAGTGGGGAATGTGAGCAGGATCTGAGTCTCGGATTGAAAATTAATCTAGAAACTGGAGTCCGGCTCGGTCAGACGCTTGCGGGTGCTAAACATCGTCCGCTGCTTATTTTTGCGAGCTCTCTCGCCGTCTTTGGTGGGACAGATGATTTTCCTCTGCCGGCCGTGATAACGGACGACGTGAGACCAAACCCTCAAAATAGTTATGGCTCGCAGAAATTAATGCTCGAGACGCTGTACGCTGATCTCGCGCGACGAGGTGAGATTTCGGTCCGCACGCTTCGGCTGATGACGGTATCGGTCAGACCAGGTAAGCCAAACCAGGCCGCCAGTGGCTTTCTTTCGGGAATAATCCGAGAGCCGCTGTCTGGGTCACTATCGAACGTGCCTGTCCCGATGGAAACAGAAGTCGCGTTGAACAGTCCGGAGCAGGCCGTAGACGGTCTGATTCATGTCATGAGTATCAGTGATACCGATTGGGGGAGCCCGCTGGGGCTGAACCTCCCCGGTACTCGGATTTCGGTCGAGGGGATGATCGACGCCCTTGCTCAGGTGGGTGGTAGCGAGATACTGAGCCATCTAACCTACCGGCCTGATCCGGTCGTTCATGACATAGTTTCTGGATGGCCATCCCACTTCGAGTCAGCCCGCGCGACGCGACTTGGGCTTGGGGGAAGCGAAATATTTTCCGCCGTGGTTCAGCGGTTCCAGGAGTCTAGATAACCCGACAGGCGTCCTCGAATTCCAAACGTGGGGCACGTGGGTGCAGAGCGGATGGATCACCACGGCCCAGCAAGATCACGCAGCTGAATCGCCAACTCGTTTCATGGAAGAACTCTGACTCCACAGCGAGCGCATCAAATCCCCCCATCGGTCCACAGTCAAATCCGAGTGCCCTGGATGCTGCTATCAAAAAGCCCGCCTGAAGGTTCGCGTTCGCCAGTGCATAGCGCTCGATCCGCTCAACTGGCCAACTGGCATGTGCCGTCGGTTGCTTCATATGTGGCGCCAAGTAATGAAACTGGCTATAGAAATTTAGGTCGTAGGCTAGTATGGCTGCGGATCCTGCGGTCCTTGTTTTATCTTGATTAAAGTCGAGGGCGCAGGAGGCAAGTTTCTCCATTGATTCGTTTGTATTCACGAAAACGATCCGCAGAGGGCAGGAGTTGTTGGCCGTGGGGGCTAGTTTTGTGAGTTCGTAAATAGCTCTCATGTCTTTGTCAGACAGCGCTTTTCCGTCAAATTTCTTGTGAGATCTTGCCCCTGTGAAGATAGTTTCTTTGGAGAAATCCATGAAGGTCCTTATAGTCACTGACTAGAGTTGTGTATCGCAGTCTGTCTATAGGTAGGGCAGATCCATCACCTTTCAAGACAACAAGAGGCCCCATGAAGCATCGGATTGCGCGGATATTACACTGGTTGATAGTTGCTTCTATGGTGCTGGCGGGATGCTATTTGGCGCTGATGTCCGTTGTTTTTATTATAGGTTAAATACGCCACGAGGGGCAGATATATCGGTCCTTAAAAGGGTCAGAGGGTTCTTTTTGTTATCGGTACAGGTGTTTACTGTAGAGACTTCGTTGCCGTGTGTCTGACCGCAGCGTATCGGCTCTCCGGCGAGGTGGATTTGTAAAGATCTTGGAAATCAATTTTCTTGTTCAGATATGTCTGATTTTTATCTTGGCTGGTTTGGTAAAGGGAGTGGTCGGGTTTGGTCTCCCAACCATTGGTATCGGCCTCGGTGCGCTTATCTCTGATATACCCACAGCGATGATGCTGATACTGGTGCCCACGTTTTTCACCAATATCGTTCAAATATTGGGCACCGGCTCGGTGGCCGCCGTCTTGAAGAAAACCTGGACATTTTTACTTGGGGCAGTGATCTTGATCCCGATCGGGCT
>JBMZTF010000043.1:0-11193 GCA_049623565.1 Litorivicinaceae bacterium | reverse complement strand
GTTGAAGAGCAAGCCGTCAACCATATCAGCATCAGGCTAAATAGGCCGAGTCTTCCTAAACGCAAAGTGGCACCCATCGGTGCCACATTGTTATGCCTATCCGCCAAAGTCATCCAACATAATGTTTTCGTCTTCAACCCCAAGATCTTTCAACATCTTGATGACCGCCGCATTCATCATTGGAGGGCCGCACATATAATACTCAACGTCTTCAGGCGCTGGGTGATCCTTCAAATAGTTCTCGAGCACCACGTTGTGTATGAAGCCAGTTTCACCCGTCCAATTATCTTCAGGCTGAGGATCCGACAGCGCTAAATGCCATTCAAAGTTGTTATTTTCCTTCGCCAACTGATCGTATTCGTCTTCATAAAAAACTTCTCTGAGTGAGCGAGCGCCATACCAGAACGAGATCTTACGCGTTGAATTCAACCGCTTTAACTGGTCAAAAATATGTGAACGCATGGGAGCCATGCCGGCGCCACCGCCAATGAATACCATTTCACTGTCGGTATCCTTTGCGAAGAATTCACCAAACGGACCAAACACAGCGACCTTGTCGCCAGGCTTAAGATTGAAGGTGTATGAACTCATCTGTCCGGGTGGCAAATCAGTCCCTGGAGGAGGTGTTGCTATCCGAATATTGAACTTTACTACCCCTTTTTCTTCGGGGTAGTTTGCCATTGAGTATGCACGCACAACGGTCTCGTTAACCTTAGACTCGAGATTGAAGAAGCCAAAACGCTCCCAATCCTCGCGGTACTCTTCCTCGACTTCGTAATCAGAAAACTTCACGTGATGAGGTGGTACCTCGAGCTGGACATAACCACCAGCGCGGAAGTCAACGTTTTCACCTTCTGGTAGCTTTAGCGTCAATTCTTTAATGAAAGTAGCCACGTTCGGGTTAGAAACCACCTCGCATTCCCAGCGCTTCACGCCAAAAAGTTCAGGCTCTACCTCGATACTCATGTCTTGCTTAACAGCGACCTGACAAGACAAACGCCAGCCTTCTTTCGCTTCGCCCTTGGTAAAGGCGGACGCTTCGGTTGGTAGGATGTCTCCACCCCCAGAATTAATGATACAGCGACACTGCTGACATGAACCACCGCCACCGCATGCGGATGGTAAATAAATTCCAGCATCCGCCAACGTATTCATCAGCTTACCGCCGGCAGCGACTTTGATGCTCTGATCCGGATTGTCATTGATGGTAATCGTGACATCCCCGGTTGAGACGAGCTTTGAACGGGCAGCGAGAATGATCGTAACGAGGCCGATCACGACCACTGAGAACATTACAACGCCCAGAATGATGGTCATATTTTCCACTTTCTACGCTCCTTAGAGTGATACGCCAGAGAAAGACATGAAGCCAAGTGACATCAGTCCAACTGTAATGAACGTAATACCCAACCCCTTGAGGCCATCCGGTACGTCCGAGTACTTCAATTTCTCGCGCACACCTGCCAATGCGGTGATTGCAAGAGCCCAACCTACGCCTGCGCCTAGGCCATAGACGACGGACTCGCTAAAATTATATTCACGCTCGACCATAAACAACGATGCGCCCAAGATCGCACAATTCACAGTGATAAGAGGCAGAAAAACGCCCAGTGCGTTGTACAGTGCTGGAACATACCTGTCCAAAAACATTTCAAGAATCTGGACCAATGCCGCAATCACACCGATATACGAAAGCAAGCCCAAAAAACGCAGATCGACACTCGCCAATTCTGGCGAGATCCAGGTCAATGCACCTTCTTGAAGTAGACCAGTCAAGATCAGGTTGTTAACCGGGACCGTAATGGCTAGTACTACGATAACGGCGACGCCAAGACCCACAGCGGTTTTAATATCTTTCGATAACGCAAGGAAAGTACACATTCCCAAAAAGAATGCGAGCGCCATATTCTCGATAAAAATCGCCTTTACAAAGAGACTAATAAAATGCTCCATCTTAGGCCTCCTTCATCTTACTGTTCGGCGCGATTTTAAATTCGTCAACTTCGATCTGTGAGGTCTTCCAAGCACGGATACCCCAAATAATGAACCCAATAATGAAGAACGCAGATGGCGGAAGTAACATCATTCCGTTGGTGTAGTACCAACCCCCTTCAGTTACCTTGGTCAGGATCTCAATACCAAACAAAGACCCTGATCCGAACAGCTCTCGAATAAACCCGACGACCATCAGAATTGCACTGTATCCTAGACCGTTTCCAATCCCATCAATGAACGATTCGACCGGCCCATTTTTCATCGCGAACGCTTCTGCCCGCCCCATGACGATACAGTTCGTGATGATCAAGCCAACAAACACTGATAATTGTTTCGAAATCTCATAAGCGAAAGCCTTCAAGATCTGATCAACCACGATTACCAAAGATGCAATGATGGTCATCTGCACAATGATACGAATCGAGCTTGGGATTTGTGACCTAATCACGGAAACAAATAAACCTGAAAATGCAGTCACTGCAATCACTGCCAATGACATCACGAACGCAACGGACATACTCGACGTCACTGCAAGCGCCGAACAAATACCCAACACCTGCAGGGCAATAGGGTTGTCGTTGACGACCGGGTCGAACAAGAGTTCTTTGGTTTTCGCCATTAGATCCGTCCTTGTTTCACATTATCCAGAAACGGCTTAAATCCCGCGTCTGACATCCAAAATTTAACGAGATTATCGACGCCTCGTGATGTGATCGTCGCCCCTGACAACCCATCAACGCCATAACTGTCCGAGCGATCAGCACCGCCCTTTACCAAACGCAATGCAACTGTATCACCGTCATAGACCTGCTTTCCGGGCCACTGCGCTTTCCAATTTGGATTATCAACCTCGCCGCCCAGGCCTGGGGTTTCCGAATGTTCATAAAAACCCAAGCCAGCCACCGTATTTCCGTCACCCTCGAGCGCCATGAATCCGTATAGCGTTGACCACAGGCCGTAACCATGAATCGGAAGAATAATCTTCTCTATCTGACCACCGGACTCGATGAGATATATCTTTGCGACCTTCGCTTGCCGCTTGATTAAGGCAATATCTTCCTCACCAGACAACACGCGGTTCATCGATGGATCCTTTGCTGCTTTACGCTGGTCGTAATCATCAGCATCCATTCCTCGAACAAATTCGCCTGTTTCGAGATTCACAAGACGTGTCGAGACCAATTCAAACTGCTCTTGGACCGTTTGCTGAGGATCATACAAACCGGCAGCCTGCAAAATATTCATTTGCATATTGGCTTGTTCGTTAACTGCTTGCGCTGGACGTAACATCACGGCCGAGGCACTCACCACAACGGAGCATACCAAGCACAACAAGAGTGCGACGGTGACAGTTTTTTGTATTGATTCGTTACTGGACGACACTACGCAACTCCCTTCGCTTAATATTTGCTTGAATCACAAAGTGATCGATTAAAGGCGCAAATAAATTACCGAACAAAATCGCGAGCATAATCCCCTCTGGGAACGCTGGGTTCACCACTCGAATCAATACGGCCATCAATCCAATGAGTCCGCCATACCAATATTTACCAGCATTTGTCATGGACGCAGACACAGGATCTGTCGCCATGAAGATCATACCGAACGCAAAACCACCAACCACGAGATGCCAATACCAAGGAATACTGAACATTGGATTGGTGTCTGACCCAATCAGATTGAACGAAAGCGATGTCAGCACCATGCCAAAGAATACACCAAGAACAATGCGCCAATTCGCAATACCCATCACCAGAAGCACCGCGCCACCGATCAAAATTGCGAGTGTCGATACTTCGCCAATCGACCCGGGTACGTTGCCAATGAACGCGTCGAACCACGTAAAGTTCGAAATTACTTGATTCGCTGACGCAAGCGCGTCGACTCCACCTTGCGCCATCATGCCTAGAGCCGACGCACCTGTGTAGCCATCGGCGGCAACCCAAACCGCATCCCCGGAGATCTGCGCTGGGTATGCGAAATACAGAAATGCACGGCCAGTTAAAGCAGGGTTTAGGAAGTTCTTACCGGTACCACCAAAGACTTCCTTACCAACAACAACGCCGAAGGTGATACCGAGTGCTGCCTGCCAGAGCGGTAGATCTGGAGGGCACGTCAATGAGAACAGAATCGATGTGACGAAGAAGCCTTCGTTCACCTCATGTCCACGTACGGAAGCAAATAAAACTTCCCAAAAGCCACCGACGACAAATACCGTCGCATAAATCGGTAGGAAGAAAGCGAAACCGTAGACGAGGTTTGACCAGGTGGATGGGTTCTTCCAATATTCAGCGCCAGCAAGCCCTTCGATAAACGCCCCGCGTAGTCCGTCTGGTGCGATAGCGCCGGCTGCAATTGCCTCCGACGCGTTCTGCCCTAAAAAAAATGCGCCAAAAAAGATCGCTGGGAATGTGCAAAACCACACAGTGATCATGATGCGCTTCAGATCAATTCCATCACGCACGTGCGCGGTTGACTTGGTGGTCGTACCCGGTGCGTAAAAAATGGTATCTACAGCTTCATACAGCGCATAGAACTTTTGATACTTCCCACCTGGGTGGAAATTTGGCTCGATGCGGTCGAGATATGCACGTAGTGACATCATCAACTCTCCAACTCAATTGTCGTTAAATTGTCCCTAAGAATCGGGCCATATTCATATTTGCCTGGGCACACATAAGTGCACAAAGCGAGGTCTTCTTCAGCGAGCTCAAGAGCTCCGAGCTTTACCGCCGTGTCGGTATCACCAACAATTAACGAACGCAACAATTGCGTTGGCAAGATATCGAGCGGCATTATTTTTTCATAAGTCCCAATCGGCACCATGGCCCGAGGCGAACCATTAGTGTTAGTCGTAAACTCCAATAATTTGGTGGGGACTAATTTCGACAAGTAAATCCCCATCACGGAATGTTTATTGGTCCCTGGCGATAACCATCCAAATGGCACGCGATGCGTCCCTTCTTCTAAGATCGAGATTTGTTGATGATAACGCCCCAGATACCCATAGACGCCTGAGGCTGTGCGACCACCTAAGATTGAACCAGATACTATCCGATGTGAACCATCGATCAATTCACCAGAGGTCAACTCCTCCAACGATGCCCCAACTCGAGTCAAAACCAAACGGGGAGACTTCACCGATGGTCCCGCCAAACTCACAACCCGCTCGGTCGTCAAAATACCTTCTCTGAACAGACGACCGATGGCAATCACGTCTTGTGCTGAGACATGCCACACCTCTTTGCCTTCGCCGACCGGATCAAGATGATGAATATGCGTACCGACGAGTCCCGCGGGGTGCTTACCAGAAAACATCTCAACCTGTGCTGACCCTGGATCAAATGACGCCTTCGGATCGCGGCAGACAAAGACCGTACCTTCGGTCAGCTTTGATATCGCCGAAATACCATCCACAAACGCTTCTGGCTGCCGCGCGATTGCGAGCGCTTGATCTCCCGCCAATGGATTGGTGTCCATCGCGTTTACGAAAATTGAATGGGGTACCGCATCAATCGCTGGGATCTTCTCGTACGGACGACGACGAATTGAGGTCCACAGGCCGCTTTCGACGAGTTCTTCGACAACTGCTTCGCGTGTCAGTGCACCTAAGTCGTTGTGCGCCTTAAACTTCAGTGCCGTGTCTTTGCCATCAAGTTCAATGACCACCGATTGGAAAACACGGCGTTCCCCACGATTGATCTCAATGACTTTTCCTGCGCCTGGCGAAGTGAAATACACACCCTCATTTTTCTTATCGGCAAATAGTGGCTGACCCAGCTTTACCTGATCACCTTCTTTTACCAACATGGTGGGTTTCATTCCGGGATAATCAGAACCAATTATGGCAACCCGTTTGACTGCGTTACCCTTTGCGATTTCCTGCTTTGGTGATCCCTTGATGGGCAAATCTAACCCGGTTTTGATCTCGATCATCGAGTCCATTCCTACCTTGAAATCTCCGACCGTTGCGAAACGCGTCGAAACTCTGATGGCATAAAAGCCTATGTTGAAGAAGGGGCAGTATTATAAGAAGACTTATCCCGATTCGCCAGACTCAAACCAAGATTTCGTTGAATTTTTTGCAGCTGCGAATACAACGACCGCCGGCCCTGATAACACGACGCTCGTTGAGGTATCGGAGGCGGACAGCGTGAGCCCAATAAGTGAATGAAACTTTTTTACTTCAGCGGATAGACCCGGGTCAATCCCTCGGCAAATGGCTCACATGCACCACGATAACCGCTCCAACTAGTTTTTCGAACGATTCCCTTATCGTCAGCCCAGACTTCCACATTACAGGGTTCAATGTGGCTCTCTTTGAACCAGCGGTAGCGCGTTTGATTACCCTCACGTGCCACTTCAGCTGGTTTACCCAGCGCATTTTCCAAGCTACTGATATGTTGGCTCATCGCAAGACCAAGGCCCGAATTCATCTCCTCGATCGCTTGAGACGCGCATCCCACAAGGCCCAGGATCAGAGTACTCCCTATCACCCACTCTCTCACCGCAAGTTCCTCCTCCGAATAGTTAGGCAAGAAGCTTACCTCCTGCATTTGAAAATCGACAGTTCTGTCGGCGATGCTCCTTCGGTTTCCAAGATTCAAATGGTTCGCCACGAGAGACAGTCTATATTAATCGTAGTCAAAATGTTTCTGAGATCCAGCTTGGGTAGCAATGCCTCACCACGCATCCTAGACATGGCTGTCGATCCAGACCGCCCTCAGTTGGTCAGCCTAACTCTGCAAGGCAAACCGTATGGTCGGCATCTGAGGATAGGTATCCAATCACGCAGTGAAATCACGATGCTGGCTCATCACCGGCACCGATGCACGTACCGCCTGCACTCGCTCCAAATCCAGATCAACGGTCAATATACCAGCCTCATCAGATAGCTCAGCAAGACACTCTCCCCAAGGATCATATACAACAGAATGCCCGTAAGTCTCCCGGCCCTCCGTGGTGGTACCACATTGCCCTGCGGCCGCTACAAAACAGCCGTTTTCGATAGCCCGCGCCCGCAGGAGTGTCGACCAATGTGCCTGGCCAGTCGTCTTAGTAAACGCCGCAGGAATTACGATCAGGTCGGCACCAGACAGTCCATAATGACGATACAGCGCAGGAAATCGAAGATCGAAACAGATCGACAATCCAACGGCCCAGCCCTGTATCGTGGTCATCACGGGCGTGGACCCAGCCGCGAATAGCGCACTTTCCCTATAACTTTCGCCGGATACTAAATCCACATCAAACAAATGAATCTTGTCGTAAGTTGACTGAATCGCACCCCCTCGATTAATCACTAAGGTTCGATTTCTCACACCTTGATCCGTATTCATGATCAATGAACCTACAATCAAAGTTATTTTTTGATCGGCGGCATAACGTTGTAGCCGTAAAATTTGTGGTGCATCACTGACCAGCGCGTTAGCTCGTGAAGCGGCTTGACTAGAAGATAAAAATAGAGCGCATTCCGGGAGCAGGGCCACATCGGACTGTGCGTCGACCGCTTGATCTAACAGCGGATACAATCGTTTCTCAGAAACCCCTAAATCGGGCTCCGCCGTGTATTGAAGACAACTAAGCCGCATAGATCCTCCGTGCTACCAGCATAACAGAGGATATGAAAGTGAGTATTTTTGAGACGCAAATCTGGTCTGGGTGCGCACTACTTTAACAATCTGATCTCGACACCGGATCCATAAGAGCTATTACCCCTCAGCAGGATTCACCTAAGGAACACGTAACCCAGTAACCTCGGTCCGAACACCCCGGTCCACGTTCCGAATTGAGACCTGACCCCCCATCGATTCGGCGATCAAGCGCACGACATAGAGTCCCAAACCCAGATGTGATCCGGTTGAATCGTTACGTGTCCCAGAGAACATCTGGAATGCATCCACCCCGTCCTGAACCTGCAAGGAAGGGCCCTCGTTTTGAACCCAGAGACCAACGGTATCGATATGGTCGCGTATACCGATTGTAATACGACCACCAGAGGGCGTGTAATCTTTCGCGTTATCGAGCAACTTATCGAGCATTTGCTCAAAACGCAGATCGTTCCCCAAAATGACAACAGGCTCGACCGGGATATCAAGTAGCCACTGACGTTCTGGCACAATCCGCTGGATACTGACTATCGCGTCTCGAGTCACTCTAGCAACGTCGAACCCATGCTGATCTTCGTCACGCAACGCTTCTTCAAGGCTGGCCGCTTCGGTGACCTTCGTTAGCGTCGACTCGAGTTTTTGGATACCTCGTTCGGCTGTTGCGCGGAGTCTCACCTGTTGTTCTGGATCCTTTTCATCTGACAAGAGCTCCAAACTCGTTTGCACCGCGCTCATGGGATTACTCAATTCGTGACGTAAGGTCCTCGGTATCCTCTCCAAAAATGCTGTATACCGAGCCAGGTCCCTAAGCACCTGCTGCACGTCGCGACTCAGTTCACCAACCTCGTCGGAAGTCTGTACATCGGTTAGATATGGCTCGCTCGAGAACCGACCACGGGTATCCAAATAAGATTTTAGCTCTCTTCGCAGCCGTGTAATCCGCTCAGCAAGCCGGCCAGAGTAGACCGATAACCCTAAAATCAACAAACCGAGTACGCCAAGGGTCTGCCATGCAAGCGTCACCAAAGCCTGCTGTGCTGCGCCGACGATTTCACTTACGGGTGCGGCGACTAGAACCGCATAAGACCCCGTTTCTGTATTTATCGGGACGTTCACCCGCATATATTGGCCAGTAATCACAGCACCCGCCTCCCAGGCATCAGACGCCAGTAGAGATGGCATCCCTTCCTGCGCTGTTGTCTTGGCTACGACGAGGCCATCAGAATCAATCACCAAAATTTGACGCGTATCGCCCGCCAGCCGTCTCGCTAGTTGTTGCAATCTTGGATTCAGTGGCTCTACACTAAACCGATAGTTTCTCTCAATCGGCTCAATCCAGTTATGATCGAATTGGATGAGATCAACCTGCCGACCGACGATTTGAGAGACTGGCATCTCCCACTCAATACGGTATCCGCCAAAAAACTCCCACCAGTAGGCACGAACGCGGGTGTCTATATTGAGCGGGATAGACTGACCAGATACTACTGCGTCGAACGCTCCAGACGCCTCAGCAGCCATGACGACATCAGTAACAGATGATCTATCAGTCAATCTGAGTCGAACTGCATCAAACGGCACCGCTTCAGACCGCCCAAACAAAGGTTCGCGGTAGAATCGAGTTAAATCTCTAACTTCAAGCGCAAAAGCCAACCGATCATCAAATTGGCCGATCTTCAAGCGGATCCGATCATCATTCAGGGCATCAGGAGCATCCGTCCACTCATCAAAGAACCCGTCGAGGAAAGGGACACTTCGCATTGGTTCAGGTATCAGTCGCAACCCAGGTAGTTTATCCGTGCGTGCGAGCAGGTCGAGTTCTGGTTTTATACTCTGCGCCAGGACGCGTAAAGCCTCAGACTGGGCCTCGGTAGCAAAGTACTGGAGCTTATGAAATGTCTGATACCCAAGCCAAGGGACCAGTGCGAAAACGGGAACAAACAAAAACAGTTTGATCCGTAAACTGAGTTTCATCCAGGTGGAGACTCCCAGCGATATCCTGTTCCATATACGTTAATTAACCCATCGAATGACTGATCAATGACTTTAATCTTCCGCCTAATATGTTTGATGTGGGTACTTAAAGTATTATTTGTCACCACCGTCTGACGCGTCCGCTCAGCTAACTGATCGTAGGTCAATACTGCCCCCTCAGCACGCATCAATGCCTCAAGAATTGCGAGCTCGGTCACAGTCAAATTGACGGGCTCCCCATGGTATGACACCTGGGCACGATCTGGATCAACGATCAAGCCGCCATCGGTCAAGACAGTATCCATTCCATTGCGCGCACGATTGGCTCGTTTCAAGACGGCTGCCACTTTTTCAACCAACAAAGCAGTGGAAATTGGCTTTGTTAGGTAGTCCCAAGCACCTAGCCGCAGACCAAAAATTTGATCAATCTCATCAGTACGACTTGTCAGAAAAATCACAGGTAACCCTGGATAGCGATCCAGCAACCACCGACAAATCGTAAATCCGGCATCTGGATCACGACCAAGATGAATATCAAGGAGAACTAAGCTCGGCTGCCCAGACAAGGCGTGCTGGATTTCATCAGTCGACTCGTACCCAGATACCTTAAAACCCTTTTTAGTCAGAGCATAGGAATAATTGGCTAACTGATCGACGTCATCTTCAACCACCACGATATGTGAATTCATCGCACCTCCTGTTAGCTCAAATGTCAGTTGCTCCCGTGCCCGCAACGCTACCATACCGCGTTTTTGGCTCGATGTTATATTCGGCGTTGCATGGCTGGAATTCCATGATGATCTGAGAGACTGCATCGGTTTGTTCTCCTCTGGCCTCAACACGAACGACTCGCATTGCATGATTATCAAAAGGAACAAGGGGTGCATCCACACCCCTCAATTCATCAACGTATGGAATAAAGATCTTCACTCGCTTTCCTACCACCAAAACTGAGCTGAATATCTACCCGGCGGTCGAGCGCATACTGACGCTCTTGACCGTCTGGTAGCGCCTCATTTTCGCCACGACCTTCAGTTTCAATCGTCATCGGTAAAGCACCAACCTCCTGCAAAACCTGCCCCACAGATGAGGCACGTGCTTCACTCAAATTCTGGTTATAGCTTTCAGAACCTCTCGAGTCAGCATGACCCACAAGCTTTACCGTCAAGCCATCGATCGAATGGGAGGCTTTGGCCACCGCTTCGAGTGCTTGCCTGTACTGTCCGGCCGTCATTGCTGAATCCACATCAAAATGTACGGCCACAGAAAGGCCAGTCAACAGCTCCCGAAACGCAACCAGTTCAGCTTGTGTTTTCGCTCGCGCAGCATTAACTAGCGCTAACTGTGACCGAGCATGAGTAATATCTCGGTGCAAATCAGCTAATTCTTGATTCCTACGAGCTAAGACCCGCGCCTGCACCGTATCATGGCCAATGAGAGCCCCAAGCGTACCGCCAACAACCACCCCGACAGGTCCGGCAACTACAGCACCGATCGCCGCGCCCGATCCAAACCCAATGTGCTGAGGCATATTTGATTCGGTCGCATCTGCATTTACCGCGCTCATTGTGAATGCCAAGGTCAGTGTAACAATGGTCTTTTTCATTTGAATTTC
>JBMZTF010000042.1:0-11259 GCA_049623565.1 Litorivicinaceae bacterium | reverse complement strand
TCAATTGTTGAAATAACAGATAAGTTTCAGCAAAATCAGCAACTCATGTGATTGATCTACTTGTATACCGGTTAAAAATAAAACAAAAACCAGTGTTGTAGATCCGGATTGGATCCGGTTTTTGTATACCGGATCCGGATCCAGTCCACGGCGCTAATAACTTCGATGGTCCGGTATGGTTCCGCCGGCGTGAGGCTAGTCGTTGGGAGTTCCAGCCGAGACCCACAGACCGGCCAGAAAATTGGAATGTCGCAGGAAACCGGTACGGATATAACTCGAACTTCAGGGGTCTCGGTCTGAGGGACCTGGCTCAGGCCAGAAGTGAACACAGAGAGCCTAGGGCTAGCGGGAAGCTGGCGTTTCATGTCTTGGAAGCGCTAATCGCTATTGAAGAGTCTTCGAGAGAGCGAACCTTTCAGGATATAGCGAGTACTGTTGGGCGACCCAAACCTATGCCAACAGTCACGGATATTGTTACATGAGCGTTACAAAAATCGAGATAGGCGAGCCATTTTTCTCATTACAGCTGATCGAGAATGAGGCAAACATCCCGGTGAATTCAAAATCAATCGTCGTCAATCTCTCGGATAATCCGATCACGATAGAAAATCAAAAAATCGCAGAGTTTCAGTCTAATTATGCGTTGAACACTGAACTCTCCAACATAGAGCAAGCACTATTAATCAGAAATTTACGCCCCGATTTGTTGGAACATGAATTATGTCAGCAGGTAGGTGAGCTCTGGCCGAGTGCCTACGAGGTCCGTAAAGAGGAGCGTTTGCGGAATGTGGGACACTATATGTCACCCAAGCGATGGGTGGGTCGACAGGGGTTTACGTTTTACTATTCCTCAACCGTTCCCCTGAACGTTGGGCTACACAGAGATCATAGCTTTTGTCCGATTCCAGGATATCGAGAAGTCCACACCCAGGTAGTAGGGGTCGGTAAGATGCAGCAATGTCTCTCTAAAGACCTGTCGACACTTTATTTTGAAGAGCTTATGGCCCCGGGAAACACACACCGACCGATGTATGACCAAAATGGTGAATATCCGTGGCATCAATACGAAACGATCACACCCTCAATATTTCTAGCGATAGAGCTACTACCTGAAGGTGCTTCACCGCCAGATTGATGAAGGAGTACGCTGGTGCTTTTACCAAAGACTTTGAGCGTCGACGACGCTTCCCCAAGGCTCACGAGACCTTTGCGACTTGGTATCGTGGGTGGTGGCCGGATCGCGAGGACACAGGCAGCCGCAGCGTTGATGAGCGGTAACTGGGAGATTGTCGCGGGGGCGCTATCGTCTGACAAAAAAAAATCAGTAGAGCGTGGTGTGGACTTCAATATCGATCCTGCTCGGTGCTACCCCAGTTTCCAGCTGATGGCTGAGGTAGAATCATCAAGGGCTGATGGCGTCGATGCGGTCATGGTAACGACTCCCAACCACCTACATCGTGACGCTGCGGCTGCGTTTATTGCTTGGGGCACAGACGTTATCTGTGACAAGCCCCTGACAAATACTATTGCGGACGCTAGTGATCTCGAGAAACTTGCGCACGACTCTGGACTAGTATTCGCTGTCAGCTATGTGATGTCGTGTTACCCCATGGTTAGACAGGCCAGAGAGGTCGTCGCTGATGGGACTCTGGGCCAGATAAATCAAATTCATGTCGAATTCTTGCAAGACTGGATGGTTCCCGAGGGTGTAGAGCAAAATTCACATGTCAAGTGGCGGTTAGACCCTGCAAAATCAGGACCGACAAGCTGTGTCGGTGATATAGGTACTCACGCGATCCATCTCGCCCAATTTGTTTCTGGGTTAGATCTAAAGCGGCTGAGGGCAGATTTTCATGTATGTGGTAAGCCTAAGCCGTTGGAAGATACTGCTTTTATGACCCTAGAGTTCACTGATCAAGTACCGGGTACCTTGATCACCTCGCGTGTGGCCTCGGGCAACCGTGGTGGTCTGAGGTTGAGGATCTTCGGTGAGCTGGGTGGTCTTGAGTGGGATATGGAGGACTGCGAACGATTGAAGCTCAATATTTTCGGAAAGCCCGATCAAATTATCACACGCGGTCATGGGCATGGTGTGAGTGCTTCTGTTGAACGGCTAGTTCGCACGGGGAGAGGTTTCCCAGAAGGTTTGATAGAGGCTTGGGCTAATCTGTATACCGAATTCTCAGTGTCGGTAGCTGCAAGACTAGACGGTCGTCAATTGCCCGCTGGTCTGGTCGCTCATCCTCTGATATCGGATGGTGTGAAGGGTGTGAGGTTTATTGAGGCCGCTGTCGCATCAAATGAGCGTGGCGGGGAATGGGTCGATTTGGAGTATTAGATACTTTATTTGTAACGAGCTCTGTCGGAGCTCCCAATCCAGCTTCATACAAGTGGAACCGTTTAAATGACAAACACTGTGCGGGGTATTATCCCGGTAATGCTCACCGCCTTTAGTGATAGCAAAAATATTGATTGGGCAAGTCAGGAGCGCCTGACCGAGTGGTATTTGCAGCAGGGTAGTGAGTCGTTGTTCGCGGTTTGCCAGTCATCCGAAATGCTTCACTTGGATCTGAGTGAGCGTGAGGAAATTGCCAGATTTACAGCTCAGTTAGTTAACGGTCGTGTGCCTGTCATCGCCTCCGGTCATGTGGGGGCGACGCTTAATGAACAGGTTAATGAACTGACAAAAATAGCCGCCACAGGTATTGATTGCCTGGTCTTCGTCACGAATCGGTTAGACCCAGATAATTTAGGCCCAGAGCAACTTTTCAAAACAGTGGAAACGTTAAAGCAAGAATTACCGACTGATATACAGCTTGGTCTTTACGAGTGCCCGGTGCCATATCGCCGGTTACTATCAGATGAAGAGATCAGCTACTTTGCCCAAGATCCAAGATTTGTGATCCTCAAAGACGTGTCCTGCGACTTGCGAACAGTTCGGCGTCGATTAGAACTTACAAAAAATTCGAATCTTGTGATCAGTAACGCGAACGCTGCGATCGCGTTTGAGGCGATGAAATCAGGCGCCAGTGGTTTTTGCGGGGTCTTCAATAACTTTCATCCCGATCTGTATCGTTGGCTACAGGATGAGGGGGAGATACATGCAGAGCTGGCAGGCGAACTAGCCCGTTTTCTGGTCCTGTCTGCGGCGACGGAGGGGATGGGCTACCCGAAGCTTGCCAAGATATACCATCAACGGCTGGGGACGATCCAATCATCATTCTCAAGAGCCGTCCCCGAAAATATCCTCGAAAAGTACTGGTCACTGGAGTCTATCCTCGAAAAAATTGAAGAAGGTACGGAGCACTACAGGGGCAGAATTCAGGGCTTAGAAGGGGCGCGATGGCAATCCTAGTCTTCGGTTCAGCTAATATCGATATATCGGTTAATGTGGAGGGCTTGCCCAGGCTGGGTGAGACCAAACATGGGTCTGATTATCGGATCGGTCTCGGAGGTAAGGGCCTGAATCAGGCCGTGGCGGCGAGTAGGTTAAGTAAATCCCCGGTTGCGTTTGTCGCTGCGGTTGGGACCGATCATTTCGGATTACTCGTGGAGGAGGAGTTGGCGAATTTGGGGATGGCGACGTCAGGTATTCGTCGTGACCCGGCTTGCCCCACCGGATTGGCTCTTATTCACGTAGATGGTCACGGTAACAACTCGATCACGGTTTCGGGTGGCGCCAATCTGTCGTGGACTAGTGCGGATATCTCTGAGCTTACGCTTGACGGAACAGTAGTCGGACTCTGTCAGCTCGAGACCCCACTCGACGTGACGGCTGAGATAATGAAGAAAATATCCGATGCTGGTGGCATAACAATCCTCGACCCCGCGCCGATCCCCAAACAAGAGCTAAACGAAATCTTTACGTCTGTTGATATATTGACCCCCAATCAGTTCGAGGCTGAGTGCATCCTGAACCGGAAGATCCTCAACTCAGAAGACGCGATCGAGTGCGCGACCGCACTAGTAAAACGAGGAGATTTCAAGGCCGTGATTCTGACCATGGGTGAACAGGGCGTCGCATATAGCGAAGGTGGTGCCAAAGGACTTTGGTTGCCTGCTTTTGAGGTAGAGACGACCGACACGGTCGCGGCAGGTGACTGCTTTAATGGGGCACTTGCGGCCGCATTGACTGAGGGCTCAGGCCTCAGGGAGTCAATTTTGTTTGCGATGGCCGCGGCGGCATTGTCTGTAACGAAGCCGGGAGCATCTGGCTCGGTACCATCGCTAGTTGAGGTACAAGCGTTCCTGGCCGGGCCCTAGATGAGCGCCTTGTTGATGCCAGACTGACGTATAAAGGCTTCTCTGACCCCTTTCTCGTCCGCCTTCTGCTTCGTCCAAAATTCGAAGGAGTCTAGACCTTGATAAAAAAACAACTCGAAGCCAGATACGACTTTGAGATTAGCTGCTCGGCAAGTCTTTAGAAATTCTGTGTCCAGTGGAGTGTATACCGCATCAAACGCCCACGTCTGACCGCCAATATATTTTAAATCTATCGGTACTCCGGGCGACTGGTAGTGGCCGATTGGGCTACAGTTTAGGATCCCCTTAACCCTTTGGCTGACGCTTCCCAGCTCCGATTCACGGACAATTTTTGAGTGAAAGCCATTTTTGTTTAGAGCACTTACCAACTCAGAAGCTCTGTCGGTCGAGGGGTCAAATATGTGGCAGATCCCGGTCGACAGTGAGGCAAGGCCAAACGCTACCGCACGTCCAACTCCGCCGGCTCCCAGAATAAGGGTTGATCCAAATTCAGCGGCAGCTAGCTTTGATGTGAGCGCACGAATGAATCCCGAGTGGTCGGTATTTATAGCCCGCGTTTCAGTCCCAAACTTGATCGTATTTGTGGCACCGACGAGTTTAGCTGATGGTTCGCAATGTTCTACGGATTGCATCGCCATCTGTTTAAAAGGATAAGTCACATTGCAACCACTGTACCCGCGCTCTCTTAGGTCGTTAATTTGGGTAATAAAACTATCTTCTGTGTTACTCAGCGGATCGAAGAGATCATATGTGACATCAAGCCCGTGAAGCTCTCCCAAAAATATGTGGAGCGCTGGTGCTTTTGATTTGGCGATGGCGTTACCGATAAGGCCTAACTTTAGGTTCAAGAAAGTCTCCAGATAATGGTTCAAGTATACTTCAGGTGTTGACAAATAATTCGCAAGCAAAGTCTGAGATGTTGATAATTTCTTCCTAACAATTGATTGTTTAAATTATGGAGAACGAGTTTTCACTGGCGTTTCTGACCGTCAAAGATATTAATCCTGTCGATATGGTGCAGACGGCGTCGGAGACTGGTTATGACTACGTCGGACTCCGTCTGCTTCCTGCTGGCACCGACGGGCCATATTCGATCCTGACCGATCGTGCGGAGCAGCGAAATCTTCGCTCCGCGTTAACCGATACGGGAGTTCTGGTCGCCGATGTTGAGGTCGTGCGAATCAATGAGTCTTTCGCTCTGGAAGGCTTCCTGCCTTTCTTGGAGGTCTGTTCATATTTGGGAGCCAAGCATGTTCTTGTGGTCGCGGACGATCACGATAGAGCACGTCTAATTGATAGCTATGGAGTGTTCTTGGACAAGGCCGCGGAGTTTGAGCTTTCGGGTGATCTCGAGTTTATGCCATGGACGGCCGTCCCAACAGCGGATGACTGCTTGGAGGTAGTTGAAGCGGTAAATAAAGCGAATGCAGGACTGTTAGTCGATGCACTTCACTGGGACAGGAGCAACCGGAGCACTGACGCACTTAAACGAATCCCGGAGACGCTAGTCAATTATATTCAGCTGTGCGATGCGCCACGATTGGATAATCCTACTACGGACCAACTCATCCATGCGGCGCGATCTGAACGATTAGTCCCTGGTTCGGGGGACATTGATCTGAGCGGGATGCTCGCTGCCTTGCCTTCGGGAAAGGTATATAGTGTTGAAGTACCTAGAGAAGCTGAATCAGCGGCCTTGTCGCCGCGTGAACGAGCTAGCGAGGCTTTGGCCTGCGCCAAGTCTGTCGTTTATAGCGCAGAGGACACACAAGTAAATAATTGAATCAAGTGGAAAGTAATATGGCGTTCAATACCTCAAACCGGGGACCCGCTATCCGGACCATTGCCATGCCAGCTGATACAAATCCGTCTGGTGATATATTTGGTGGTTGGCTAATGGCGCAGATGGACCTGGCCGCGGGTAACACAGCCACTCGGGTTGCGAGAGGGAGGTGCGCCACTATTGCTGTCGATGAAATTCACTTTCTACAGCCCGTGTATGTCGGTGACGAAGTGACCCTTTATGCAGATCTCGAATCTGTTGGCCGAACCTCGATGCAGATCAAAGTTGAGGCTTGGCGAAGGGCTCGTGACGCTGATGAGACCGAAAAAGTGACAGAGGCGCTGTTTACTTTTGTTGCGTTGGATCAGGCTGGGCGTCCGCGCCCCGTGCCCTCTCGCTGATTGAGCGGGATAAAACTGTAATAGATAGTGTTCAGGATCTTTATTTTGATAATGACCAAACAAGATTACGTTTATCGCTAGTTAGGAGGGTGGATGGAAGTACTCGAGGTGCGCGATTGGTTTGTTTTGGTCGGGTTAATTGTAGGACTCTTGTATGGGTTTATTGCGCAATCATCGAAGTTTTGTGTACGCCGAGGTATTTCTGACCTAGCTGAGGGAAAAACTGGGGCCACTCTCACTGGTTGGTTAGGTGCTCTTCTAGTAGCTGTTCCAATGACCCAGTGGATGCTATTTACCGGCCACCTCGACGAGTCCCAGATGATTTACTTTCCCGCCTCGTTATCATGGTGGACGACACTCATTGGTGCGGTGGCCTTTGGTGTTGGCATGATGTTAACCCGCGGATGTCCCGCACGTCTGATTGTGTTGAGCGGTACTGGTAACCTTCGGGCATGGTTTGGCGTCTTTGTGGTTGGCTTGTCGGCCTACGCGACGTTCAAGGGGTTGATTGCAGAGACACGGGTTAAACTCCAGCAGACTGGCTCCCTTGAACTGCCCACTGAGTCATTATTGATGTTGTTCCCCGGATATGAGTGGGTTTTTATTGCACTTGCGACCCTTTTGATCGCATGTCTTGCGCTTCGGTATGGTCTCAATCGCGATCTGATTGGTGGCGTATTAATAGGCTGTTTGGTTGCGGGAGCGTGGTCAGCTACGGCAGTTCTGGGGTCTGACGATTTTGATCCAGTCGCACCACTGTCATTATCTTTCGTCGCGCCGACAGGGGAAGCGATGACCTATGTTTTGCTGGCCTCCGGGCTTCAGCCTTCCTTCAACGTAACGTTAGTGCTGGGTGTTTTGGTGGGCGCATTTATTTCTTCGCTCGTGCGGGGCGAGTTTCAGTTACAGACTTTTGAATCGGCCCGCGACCACGCACGTTATTTTTTTGGTGCGATCCTGATGGGTATCGGCGGTGTATTAGCACTCGGCTGCAATACAGGACAGGCTATCACGGGGCTGGCGACAGGGTCTTCCTGGTCGATTCTCGCGACAATTATAATTTTTATTAGTGGTTACTGGACCCACCGACGAATTAGTGGGGCGTATCAGTGACTCAACAAAAACTAGATTTTTCCGATTGATATTCCTATGTGGTTCGGAATTTTAACACTGGCAATCGGAATAATGGCGTCCTCGGAAGCGAGTGCCGCCTGCCGCACGTTTCATTACGATCACGATGGTACTCCGCACACACCGCTGAGATTTCGCGTGGCTTGCGAACGGACGTACGCCGTCCGTAAGATCCCAAAATATCGAATACAAGTAACCGACATTTCTACGGGGGAGACACGTTTTCGTGATCCCAAACATATCGAACTACCTAGACCGAAACCTAAATGCATCATCCCTAGTGTCTATCAGTTCACAATGATGCAGACTCTCTCCCAATGCATAACAACAAGGTAGACTCCCCATATCAATCAGAAAGGGGTTGTTGTGATTAACGATTCTGAAGCGAGTAACTTAAAAGAGAAGCAACGATCTCTTCGTGAAGGTTTTAGCGACAGCTTGGGGCTTCGTGTGCACCGCTCGATTAGCTGGCTACAGCGCGCTGCGAAGGAGGGCGATGATCCCGACGCGGCGTTTGTGTTTCTTTGGATTGCGTTCAACTCAGCTTACTCGCAGGATATGGGTATTGCTTACCATGTCTCAGAGAAGGGCCGTTTTAAGAGCTTTTTGAGCACGCTTCTGTCGTTTGATCAAGACGACCAGATCTATCACCTGGTTTGGACGCGGTTCCCACATGAAATACGATTAATATTAGAGAATCAATATGTTTTTGGGCCGTTTTGGAATCACCAGAACGGCGTAGAGGGATATGATGATTGGGTAGACAAGTTGGATGCATCAGTAAAAAAGGCCAAGATCGCGCTTAGCGAAAAAAATACGGAGCGTGTGTTAAATGAGCTGTTTGATCGACTGTATGTCCTTCGGAATCAAATAATTCATGGCGGATCGACTTGGGCCGGAGCGATTAATCGAGCGCAGGTCCGGGACGGCGCGGAGATTTTAGGTTCATTGATCCCAGTATTCGTTGACCTAATGATGGATAACCCCCTGCATCCCTGGAAAGAGCCAATTTTCCCGGTGGTGAGTTAGTTGGTAAACCGATGAGCAACTCTGACCAGACCGTCATCGCTGTTGTTGACGACGATCTCGAGCTTGGATCGCTGATCGGTGAATATCTCCAATCGAATGGTTTGGCTTGTGAGTTATACGAGTCGGGCGAAAGATTCTTGGAATCGGATTATTCTTCCGTAGGTCTTCTCGTTCTTGATGTTGGGCTACCCGGAATGGATGGGTTCGCTGTTTGCAGAGAATTACGAAACCGATCATCTATCCCGATCATTATGCTTACGGCAGCCAGTGACGACGTTGATCGCATCCTTGGGCTTGAGTTGGGTGCCGACGACTACATGGGTAAACCGTTTAATCCCCGCGAACTTTTGGCAAGGATCAAGGCAGCGCTGAGACGTGTGCAGGTAGGCGCAGAGAAGACTTCAAGACTCACGGTGAGTCATTCTGATCGACGCGGTTTCTGGGATGGTCAATTAGTAGACCTGACTGGTGCTGAGTTTGAGTTACTCGCCTTATTCTATGCAAACTGTGGTGAGGTCATTTCCCGAGACAGAATATCTATCGTGCTGAAAGGTCATAGCGCTTCCCCGTTCGACAGATCGGTTGATACTTTGGTCAGCCGGCTGAGAAGAAAACTTAAACAAGCCTCGTCCATCGATTTGATCCGTTCGGTACGCGGTAAAGGGTATCTGTTTTCGCTATGACGCCTTTGCAATCCTTATTAGACCGCTGTCTACCCGGCTCTATTGTTGCCCGCATGACACTGATTCTTTTTGCGGGGATATTGGTAGCTCAGGGTATGGGTATCTGGATCTGGGGACAGCAGCTGAAGGCAGAGGAGCGTCTCAGGATATCCGAGGTCTCGGTCAATATGGGCGCGCGAATTGGCCAAACCATTCAATTTTTTTCGCGGCTCCCACGCGAGTATCGCCATATCGTTCTGGACCAATTAAGGGACATGGGCGGTACGCGTTTTTTTGTGTCTATTAACTCTCAATCTATACCTCTAAAGACGGTGTCGGAGACTCCCGCAATCGAGGAGGTTCGCGAGACCATAGCCGAGTCGATAAAGACCCAGACTGTTGTGAAGGAAGAGCTAGAGATCGACTTTGTGCGCTTTGAGGATCTACGAATCTTGTCTGGCGAAAACATGATGGTAAATCTGCCACCAAAATGGCAACGATTCGCGCTAATAGATCCTGGTGACACAAGCCCCGTTGTGGTGGTTCAGTTGAGATTAAACGCCGACGAGTGGGCCTACTTAGCGACCCAGTTTCCGAACGGAGAGTCACTTTACGGATTCCAATGGTTGACCGGTGAGCGGTTACTTATCAGTTTTCTGATTTCACTAACAATTTTGATTCTGACGGCATTCTTGGTTCGTTCTGTAGTGCGCCCGCTTCGGCTTCTTTCACGCTACGCTGATGAGCTAGGTCGCGGACATGCTTATCAGTTTTTGCCTTCGCAAGGCTCGACTGAGATGCAGTCGACCATTAATGCATTCAACTTGATGGGTCAGCGGATACAGAAGTTTATTGCGGACAGGGAACGGTTGTTTGCGTCTATATCCCATGACCTAAAAACACCGCTGACAAAGGCCAAATTACGTATAGAGATGTTGGGCGATATAGATGTAAAAACTAAGCTATTGCAGGATCTCGGTGACTTGGAAACGATGGTGAAGGCATCCTTACAGATGGTCAAAGATGCTGCGATTCATGAAAATACGGAGCAAACAGATCTCGTCAAAGTCCTTAAACGTTGCCTAGAAGCCGCACAGGTGGCGGAGCTTCCATTTACTTTAGATGTCCCGGAAAATTTAATAATCGACTGCCGGCCCCTGAGTATTGAGCGTTTGTTTACCAACCTGGTTGATAACGCCTTGCACTATGGTCGTTCGGTTGACATCAGAGCATATCGTGACGATATGCAGACGGCAGTTATTGTTGAGGTAATGGATCGTGGGCCCGGAATCCCTGATGAACACAAAACACAAGTATTTGAGCCTTATTTTCGGTCCGGACACAAGCCGAGCTCGATACACGTAGGGCTCGGTTTGGGTATCGTCAAAACTATCGCCCAACTGCACGGGGGCGATATAACGCTCGGTGACCGCAGAGGTGGTGGTCTTCGCGTCATGGTGCGCTTACCCCTGTCACACTTTGTCACAAATTGACATATCAGAAACACTTAAGTCGTTACTCTTGATCGGTCGATAAGCGGCGAAAATAAGAGGAATAATTTATGTTTAATCGTTCAATTGCAGCCTGTTTTGCGGCTGCGTCTTTGGTGGCACTACCGATTCAAGCTTCTGAGGTTGAGGTGTTACATTGGTGGACCAGTGGTGGTGAGGCTAAAAGTGTCGCATCTTTGAAATCGAGTCTCGATAAAAGAGGGGTCGCTTGGAAGGACTTCGCGGTCGCTGGTGGAGGCGGAGAAAACGCCATGACCGTTCTAAAGTCTCGCGCCGTGTCAGGAAACCCACCAACAGCGGCTCAAATTAAGGGCCCAGACATTCAGGAGTGGGGTGAGCTGGGATTCCTCGCTTCGATTGATGATGTCGCGAAGAAGAATAACTGGGACGGTGTGTTGCCTGGTGTCGTTTCCGATGTCATGAAATACAAAGGAAAATACGTCGCTGCTCCCGTGAATGTGCACAGGGTTAACTGGTTA
>JBMZTF010000041.1:0-11266 GCA_049623565.1 Litorivicinaceae bacterium | reverse complement strand
TCTCGGTTGCTGTACCGCTATTGGATAAGGCTAGGACCACATCTTTTGGTGTTAACATGCCCAGGTCGCCGTGCGATGCTTCCGCGGGATGCATGAAAAACGCCGGGGTTCCGGTAGACGCAAGTGTCGCTGCTATTTTGCTGCCGATGTGCCCGGATTTGCCCATTCCACTAACAACAATACGCCCCTCACAATTAAGGCAGAGATCACAAGCCTTGTTGAAGTTATCGTCCAGCTTCCCCGCTAACTGAGCGATTGCCTTGGTTTCCACTTGTATGGTTCGTTTAGCTGACTCGATAAAACTCATTAATTCGGCACGATCGTTGCAGAGATGTGGCAAAGATAGCTTACGTACAGGAGAATCAAAAGGGCTCCATGTGATCGCTTTAGGATTCCTTGTGCTCCGAAGAGCGCCAAGAGCCATAAAAGCAAAGTGAGACCGAGTGTCCAAGGAAGGTCTCGAGTGATGACGTCTGCTTCGATCGAGAACGGTGAAATAATTGCGGCGACCCCGATCACACCCAAGAAATTGAAGAAATTCGATCCAACAACTGTGCCAAGTGCCATTTCTGTTTTGTTTTTTAAGGCTGACGCTACTGAAGCAGCCAATTCGGGAAGAGAGGTCCCGACGGCGACGATTGTCAGCCCAATGATGAGCTCAGATACACCAAAATAACGAGCTATTTCAGTTGCACCCCACACGAGTGTCTTTGAACCACCTAACAAAATCAAAAGCCCACCGACTGTGAGTACTAGCGATGTCTTTAATGATAACTCGGCGATTTCCGTCTCAGGAGTGATTTGCACTTCGTCTCTGACGACCTGATGCAGTACAACAGGGAGCGCGGCGATGAGCGCCAATCCAGCCCAAAGGTCATAGATACCTCGATATGCCAGTGCGCAAACGCAGAGACCGACGAGGGTCAGCAATGGGAGCTCACGCCGCGCTATGGATCCTGGAACCAGCAGTGGGCATATGCATGCGGTTGTGCCGAGTACTAACGCAATATTGGTGATATTAGATCCTAAAGCGTTCCCGAGCGCGAGTCCGGGACTCCCTTCAAAGGCCGCGACAGCAGAGACTAGGAGTTCCGGTGCAGATGTCCCGATTGAGACTATGGTTAGACCGATAAGGAAATGGCTCATGCCGAGCCGTGAAGCGAGGCTCGCCGCGCCCTCGACAAATTTATCTGCGCTGACGACAGTCAGTGCGATGCCCAGAACGACGGCAACCGTGGCCCAAATCATGCGATAACTCCCGAATCTAGCGTGACATTAAACATGTTGTAGCTAAGCTCTGCTACACTCAGGACGAGATTATTTGAATGAAGTGAATGCAACCGACCGTGACAGCAGAGGCCTTTGTTGAGATAAGAGATGTGGTGTTTCGCCGCGATCATCGTGTGATCTATGATGGGCTGACAGCTTCAGTTCCTCGCGGAAAAATCACAGCGATCGTTGGTCCATCCGGGACCGGAAAAACAACGCTACTGCGATTGATCGGCGGACAATTAAAGCCTGAGTCGGGTGATGTGAGTGTTGATGGTCTTTCGGTTCAGTCTCTGAAACGCTCAGCTCTGTTCGATCTCAGGAAGCGTATGGGGATGCTGTTTCAGTCGGGAGCTCTATTTGCAGAACTCAGCGTTTTTGAGAACGTAGCGTTTCCTCTTCGAGTACACACTGATCTTGATGAAGATCTAGTCCGCTTGGTTGTGTTGATGAAGCTAGAAGCGGTCGGACTGCGTGGTGCATTGGATTTAATGCCGTCGGAATTATCCGGTGGAATGCAGCGTCGTGTGGCACTTGCGCGTGCGATCGCACTCGATCCTGAGATGATTATGTACGATGAGCCGTTTGTTGGTCAGGACCCAATTGGCTTAGGTGTCCTGCTTTCATTGGTGAAACAATTGAATAAGGCGTTGGGTCTTACTTCGTTAGTTGTCTCGCATGATCTGCAGGAAACTCTTTCTATCGCGGACCACGTGATCATGATTGCAAATAAACGTGTTGCTTTTCAGGGTTCACCGGAAGTCATGCAGGGAGCTGATGATCCGTTGGTATATCAATTCCTTCATGGTAGTCCAGATGGTCCCGTAGGATTCCACTTCCCAGCACCATCGCTTGAGGATGCTTTATAATGATAAATCGGATTGTGGGACTTGGTCGTTCGGCTCTGTCCCAATTATCTGGCTTGGGGCGCGCGACACTGATCTTAATGCAGGCCATTTTTGGTCGTTCAAATGTTGGGGTCCATTGGCATTTGACAATCGATCAGATCCATATCGTGGGCGTTTTGTCTTTGAGTATCATTATTGTGAGCGGTCTGTTTATTGGTATGGTGCTTGGATTGCAGGGATATACAATTTTGACGGATTACGGTAGCGAACAAGCGCTCGGTCAAATGGTCGCTCTTTCGCTCACACGAGAATTGGGTCCTGTTGTCACTGCACTATTATTCGCGGGTCGCGCAGGCTCTGCGCTTACGGCTGAGATTGGTTTGATGAAGGCGACTGAGCAACTCGCAAGTCTTGAGATGATCGGAGTCGATCCGTTGAGACGGGTTATCGCTCCAAGATTTTGGGCGGGTGTAACCAGTCTCCCCATCCTTTCTCTTATTTTCGTGAGTGTTGGATGCCTGGGTGGCGCGCTTGTTGGTGTGAGTTGGCTTGGCGTGGATTCGGGATCATTCTGGTCAAATATGCAGGCGTCAGTAGATTTTTGGGATGATGTGTTTAACGGTATTATCAAGTCAGTGGTATTTGCGGTAGTCGTGACATGGATCGCTGTCTATCAGGGATATGATTTAGTTCCAACCTCGGAAGGTATCGCGCGGGCAACGACTAGGACGGTTGTGTATGCATCTTTGGCCGTGCTTGGTTTAGATTTTTTTCTAACCGCGATAATGTTTGGGGAGATTTAGGTGTATTCGCGTCGTTTAGAATTGAGTGTCGGTGGGTTTGTTTTACTGGGTGCGCTTTGCCTCGGCTTTTTGGCGCTCGAAGTCAGTGGCCTTACGCAAACAGGCGATACTGGATCGTATCGACTGAGCGCTCGGTTCGACAACGTTGCCGGCTTGACGACCCGCGCGAAGGTCAGTGCGGCTGGCGTCGCTGTCGGTCGTGTGGTTGGTATTCGGTACGATGAGAAAACCGCAGGCGCGATCGTTGATATGGAAATCAGTTTAGATTTCGCGCAATTCTCGGAGGATTCGACAGCGTCTATCCTAACTGCGGGTCTGCTCGGTGAAAAATATGTTGGGCTGATGACGGGTGGTGATCCGAGTAACCTCAAAGACGGAGATGTAATTTACGATACACAGTCGGCGGTCGTTCTTGAAGAATTGATAGGGAAGTTTTTGCTGAATATGGGTAGCGACAAATGAGAGCGTGGTTAGCGGGTTGTTTAGCCCTCCTACTAGCGATCACTGTTTATGCGGATAGCGATCCGAAGGCAGTGATAGAGCCCCTTAAAATTGCGCGCGACACCTTCTATCAAGATGTCGCAAAGTTTAATGAAGGAAAGCTGACAGAGGACGAGCTTGTAGAAAGGATTTCTGAGCAGTTCGCGCCGTTAATAAACGACCGGACTATCGCGCTTCGTGTGATGGGTCGGTTCGCACGCCAGGCAACTGAAGCGGAGCGTGACCGGTTCACGGACCAATTGGAATCGAGCCTTGTGGATGCCTACGCTCGTGGTCTCGCAGCCTATGGTGGCGAGCAGCTTGTGCTCCCAGACCAGGGTGTGATCTTAAAGCCCGGTCGCGCGATGGTTGAGGCACGGCTAGAGAGTCGAAGTCGTGACGTACTACCGATTCAATTCGCGCTCGGTTTTGATAAACAGAAAGGTTGGATGGTAGAGAATGTGGTCATCGCGGGAATAAACCTGGGTCTGACGTTACGTAATCAGTTCGCTGATCTAGTGAAATCAGCAGGCAGTGTCTCCGGGGCAATCGATTCTTGGTCGTTCGAGTCAGTGAGCGTGAATTAACCATGCTCACAGTTGATGCGTCAACTTTTAAAAAACCATGGTCTGAGTTGAAGGCTTTGGGAGCTGATGCCGTTAAAAATGGTGAGACAGTGATCGATGTCAGTGCTTGGGAGCAGGCCTCAAGCGCACATTTAGCGATCCTGGTGTATTGGTGGAAGTCCGCACGTGCAATGAATCGGTCGCTTACACTAAGCGGCATGAATCCCACTTTTAAGACGCTCGCGGAACTCGGTGGCGTGATGTGTATTGAGACAGGAGAATCGGATGCTGGCCACTGAAGTTCTTGCTTTGCTGGAATCAAAAGACACCGGATGGACGTTTGCTGTGCAAGGTGAGGACCGAAATTTTCAGATTGAGGCAGTCAGTACTGATTTTGAAACAATGACCCGTGTGAAGCGTCAACAGGCAGTATTGCGCCTGATTGCGGATAAAATCGCTGAAGGCACTTTGCACGCGATCACAATCATAGCCCTTACTCCAGAGGAGAAAAGTCAGCGCCAAGGACTGGGTATTTAACTATGGATCGGTTGTTAATTCGCGGCGGGCGTCGGCTGAATGGTGACGTGAGAGTAGGCGGTGCGAAAAACGCAGCGTTGCCAATTCTGGCGACTGCATTGATGGTTCCAGGCAGGGTGCGGTTTGAAAACCTGCCACACCTCAACGATGTCACGACCATGCTCCAGTTACTGGGGCGTATGGGTGTTGAGGTGTTGCTAGATGACACCGGGTCAGTTGAGCTCGACGCCTCGAATTTGAATTCTGTCGTCGCGCCGTATGATTTAGTGCGTACTATGCGCGCTAGCATTGTTGTTCTCGGCCCATTGCTGGCAAGAGCGCACGAGGCCGAAGTATCTTTACCCGGGGGCTGTGCTATCGGCGCGCGCCCTGTCAATTTGCATGTAAAGGCGCTTGAGCGATTGGGTGCCGAATTTGAAGTGACCGATGGTTATATCAAAGGTTATGCACCTGGCGGTTTGGTTGGTGACAAGATCTTGTTTGAGAAGATCACCGTCACCGGCACTGAGAATGTCTTAATGGCGGCGACACATGCCAAGGGCGAGACGATTATTGAAAACGCTGCGCGTGAGCCTGAGGTAACGGATTTAGCAAATTGCTTGAAAGCGCTCGGAGCGAAGATCGACGGTATAGGATCAGACACATTGTGTATTCAAGGTGTCCGGCAACTGCACGGTGGAACTCATAGGATTATCCCAGACCGAATTGAAGCCGGCACATTTCTGGTGGCGTCAGCCGCGACTGGTGGTTCATGTACGTTGACTGATTGTGAGCCGAAGCACATGGATGCAACGCTGTTGAAGCTTGCAGAGGCCGGCGCACAGATTGAGCGAACCGCATCCACGATATCTCTCGATATGAAAGGTCGTCGTCCTAAAGCGGTTGAAATTACCACACTCGAATATCCAGGTTTTGCGACGGATATGCAGGCTCAGTTTGTCGCATTAAATGCTGTTGCCGAGGGCTTGGGTCGAGTGACTGAAACAATTTTTGAAAATCGTATGATGCATATTCCTGAAATGCAGCGAATGGGCGCGCAGATTGATTTGCATGGGGCGACTGCAATTACCAATGGTGTGGATCACTTGAAGGGTGCTCCGGTTATGAGCACCGATCTAAGAGCATCGGCCTCACTTGTGATCGCGGGATTGGTTGCTGATGGCGAGACTATAGTGGATCGCGTGTATCACATCGACCGTGGTTACGAGCGGATTGAAGAGAAATTGCGTAGACTTGGTGCGGATATTGAACGGGTGCGGGTATGAGTCAGCCATTGATCTTTGCACTTGCGAGAGGTCGTTTGTTGGAAGAGACACTACCCGTGTTGGCGGAGCTCGGTATTGAGCCGAATGAGGCGCTGACCGAGGGTCGGAAGTTGATGTTCGAAACCAATCGTCCCGACGTTCGGTTGCTTGTACTTCGAGCGATCGACGTTCCTCCGTATGTTGAACGTGGCGGTGCGCATCTGGGCATCGCGGGTAAAGATACGTTACTTGAATATGGCTCTGACATGCTATGCGAGCCTGTTGATCTGCGCCTTTCGAAGTGTCGACTAATGACCGCGACTCACAAAGGAGTTGAGCTTCCGGCCACCGGGCGAATTCGAGTAGCTACGAAATATGTGAATGTTGCGCGGCAGTATTATGCTTCACGGGGCCGGCAGATTGATCCGATAAAACTCTATGGGGCGATGGAACTTGCACCAATTGTTGGTCTATCTGACGTCATTGTGGACGTCGTAGATACCGGTAATACATTGAAAGCGAATGGGCTTGAGGCGCGCGATTTGATCGCATATTCAAGTGCGCGTTTGGTTGTTTCTCGGGTTGCAATGAAGACGCGTCACCAACATATTGCACCTATAATTGAAAGACTGAATCAATGGGTGAAGACTCAACATGCTCCTTAAGCCTGTTTCGCTAACAACGCGTGACGACAATTTTGAAGCGCGCTTACAACAACTGACGGCTTGGGAGTCAGTTAATGACTTGAGTCGCGAGACACGTGTCGCTGAAATAATTCAAGCAGTTAGGTCTGAGGGTGATAGGGCGCTTCTCCGGCTGACCCGAGAGCTGGATCAAAATCCTGTTTCTTCTGCGTCTGATCTGGTTTTAGACCCGCGAGACCTTGAGACAGCGTTTCATGAACTGCCAGATGATTTGAGGGCTGCTCTGACAACTGCACGTGATCGGGTTTGGGCTTTCCATGAAGCGCAAAATGAGTCGAGTTGGCGTCTACCTGATCAAGGCGATGGGATCATCCTTGGTCAGGAAGTCAGGCCAATGGGTCGGGTCGGACTGTACGTACCAGGTGGTAAGGCGACTTATCCGTCATCTGTATTGATGAATGGAATTCCGGCGAAGGTTGCCGGGGTTCCGATGGTGCAAATGGTTGTTCCTGCTCCAAAAGGCGAGCTGAATCCAGTGGTTTTAGCCGCTGCCTATCTTGCAAGGGTTGATCGGGTTGTGACTGTCGGTGGAGCGCAAGCGATCGCAGCTTTAGCTTATGGAACCGAAAGTGTTTTATCGGTTGACAAAATAGTTGGCCCTGGAAATGCCTGGGTTGCTGTGGCGAAGCGACAAGTTTTCGGTAAAGTGGGTATCGACATGATCGCAGGACCGTCTGAGATTCTTGTTTATGTTGAGCCTCCAATGGATCCAGATTGGGTCGCCATGGATCTCTTCAGTCAAGCAGAGCATGACGAAGACGCGCAGCCGATTCTTGTGCATTGTGACTCTTCTTTTGCGAGTGCCGTTTTGGATTCGATGAATCGTCTACTGCCAACACTTGAGCGCGCATCGATTATTGAGCAGTCGATCAATAACCGCTGTGTGTTTATAAAGGCATCGGATCGCGCCGATGCGCTTGCCGTGATAAACCGCGTGGCGCCAGAGCACTTGGAGTTGTGCGTCGATGATCCGGAATCCATGTTGTCGGACATTGAGCACGCAGGAGCCATATTCATGGGCCGCCACACACCTGAAGCATTGGGCGATTACTGTGCCGGACCAAACCATGTGCTACCAACATCCGGGACTGCGCGGTTTGCGTCTCCTCTGGGTGTCTATGACTTTATCAAGCGTTCATCGGTGATCCACTGCACTGCCGATGGTTCTAAGAAGATAGCAGGCGTCGCGTCGACTCTGGCTCACTCTGAAAGCCTGACAGCACATGCACGCTCGGCCGAGTACCGTCGTGACACGTGATGAACTGGTTCGAGCATTGATCCCTGATCGGGTGCGCCAAGGGGCTGCTTACCAGGTTCCTGATGCAACTGGCATGATCAAACTCGATGCAATGGAGAATCCCTATACCCTGCCAAAACCCATGCGTGATGAGCTCGCCCATAGGTTGGCTGATTGCGCAATGAATCGGTATCCAGATCCACATGCGAAGGCAATTTGCGCTCCTCTTAGACGATGGATGGGAATCCCCGACAGCCTTGATCTCTTGTTCGGGAATGGCTCGGATGAAATTATCGGCCTGCTGATATCGAATCTAATTGGAACGGGCCGCAGTGTTTGCGCTCCTGCCCCGAGTTTTGTGATGTTTGAGGTGTTGGCTGATCAATACGCGGTACCGTTCCGTGCTCTACCACTTGATTCTGAATTCGACATCGATAGTGACGGTTGGATGGATGGTCTCGTGGAGGCTGATCCCGCACTCATCTTTATTCCTCAACCGAATAATCCGACGGGGAATCTGTTTTCTAAAGATCGGCTAGCAAAAATAGTTGAGTCGACACAGGCTTTGATTGTACTTGATGAGGCCTATACCGCATTTACGGATGCCGATTATCTGGATTGGGCGATACGCTACCCCAATGTTGTGGTGATGCGCACACTGTCAAAAGTTGGTCTGGCAGGTAGTCGTTTTGGTATGTTGATCGGGCATCCGGATTGGATTGTTGAGTTCGACAAAATTAGGTTGCCATACAACATCAATGTATTGACTCAGACAGTGGTTCAATTTGCACTCGAGTGCGCGCCAACTCTTGAGGAACAAACAGGGAAGATCCGACAAGAGCGCAGGCGACTGACAACGCTTCTTGAGGAGCGTGGGTTTTCGGTTTGGCCATCAGAAGCAAATTTTGTAGTCGTGGATTGTAAGATGCATTCTGCGCGGAGTCTTTTCGAGGGTCTAAAGCAGTATCAGATTCTTGTGAAGTGTTTAGACGGATCACATCCACGACTGGCAAATACGCTGCGCCTCACAGTTGGTACTCCTGAAGAGTCTAATGCGCTGTTTGGAGCTCTCGATAAGCTAGTTAGTAGCTGAGTGAGGACGTTGTCCAACCAAAACGATACGCTCAATAGGCTGACCGTTACGTAATAACCTCACGACGATTTTAGCCCCGGGATCAAAACCTGCCACCTGATTCATCGCGGCGCGTCCATCACTGATTTTCTGGTCATTCATGTGCGTCAAAATATCTCCTGGAAGAATGTTAGCATTTGCGGCAGGGCCCCGGCGATATACCCCCGAGATTAAAACACCCGTATTTTTTTTAACTCCGAATGATCTTGCTAGATCTTCTGTGAGGAGTTTTGTCTCAACCCCAATCCATCCACGGATGACCTGTCCATGATCAATTAGTTCTTGCATGATGTCGGTTGCAATGGATGCTGGAATCGCGAATCCAATCCCGTTCGATCCACCGCTACGTGTGAAGATAGCAGTGTTTATACCGACCAATTCGCCGCGAACGTTGATCAATGCGCCACCTGAGTTACCTGGATTGATCGCGGCATCTGTCTGGATAAAGTCTTCATAGTTTGCTAGGCCAACTTGATTACGACCAGTTGCACTCAAGATCCCCATGGTCACTGTTTGCCCAACACCGAACGGATTACCAATCGCAAAAACTAAGTCTCCGACTCGGCCGGGTGATGTTGTCAATATTAGCTTTGGAAGATTGTTCAGCTCGATTTTCAAAACAGCGATATCTGTATCCAGATCTGTTCCGACGACAGATGCTTGGGAAACTCGCCCATCTTTTAACTCGACAACAATGTCATCGGCTCCGGCAATGACATGATGATTAGTCAAGATATAACCGTTAGCTGATACGATGACGCCAGAGCCTAGGCTTGATTCCATGCGCTTTCGACGGGGCTCGCTTGGTAAGTTAAAGAAGTTTCGGAAAAACGGATCTCGAGCCATCGGATGCGCACGGGTTTCAACAATAGTCGTTGTATAAACATTAACGACGGCGGGTGCTGCCCGCTCCACAGCAGTGGCATAGCTAGATGGCCCTTCGAGTGGGATTTGGTTCGCAATCGCGCTGTTATCAACGATGTTTAGTTCAACGCCACGCGTCCGACCAGTCAATTCCGGGAATTCACGGATCACCAAAAGAGCAATCAGGATTCCTGCAATGATAGGCCACAGAATTCTCGTAATCTGTTGTAGCATAGGATGTCCTACAAGAGAGGCTGTATGACTAGTTTACACACACTAATCCAAACGCTCGATAACTGGATGGAAGCAGATTCGTTCAAAGATTATGCTCCCAACGGTTTGCAGGTTGAAGGGCAAGGAAGTGTTGATAAGCTCGCTCTTGGTGTGACTGCGTCTGCTGACGTGATTGAACAAGCGGCTGTCTGGGGTGCAGATGCGCTACTGGTCCACCACGGATACTTTTGGAAAAATGAATCACCTACGCTAATTGGTATGAAGGGCCATCGTGTCCGTTCGCTATTTGAAAATCAGATTTCACTTATTGCGTACCACTTACCGCTCGACTGCCATCCTGAGTTCGGTAATAACAAGACTTTGCTTGATCAGTTAGATCTGTCTGGTGGAACTCCGATTGAAGGTGAAAGAGGGCTTCTTTGGTCAGTTCCCCTAAATGGTCAATTCACGCTTTCTCAACTGGCAGCCGAAGTGTCGTCTCGACTGAACCGGACACCGCTGGTAATCGAGTCTCCCCGTGCGCCGAAATCTCTTAATCGATTGATTGTCTGCACCGGCGGGGCCCAGGATTATCTGTCAAAAGCGAAGTTGTATGGGGGCGATGTTTATTTGTCGGGAGAAATCTCTGAGCGTACGACGCATGAGGCGCGCGAATTGGGCGTACATTACATCTCAGCCGGGCATCATGCGACAGAGCGATATGGTGTTCAGGCGCTCGGTGCTAAAATCCGGCAGGAATTCGGCATTGAGGTCGCCTTCTTTGACGACCATAACCCTGCCTGATTATTGAAGCTGCCCTCTAGCATCCGCGTAGTCGCGTGGCTGCAGAACGGTATCCTGATCACTGGATTCGGGTTGGACTTCAATAGTATTTTGCTCGCCACGTAACGCTGCTGCGAGGGTATCTTGGCGATCCGCTAGCTCAGTGAGTGTGTCTTTGGTGGCGGCAAGGTGCTTGTCGATGTCATCTAGCATTGCTCGATGCCTAGCTTCGGCGAGGGTTTTGTCTCGTTCGAGATTTGGGGGTGCAGCAGTCACCGTCTTTGGTTGGCGCGAAAACCATCCAATAAATCCACCTGCAACAAGAGAAATAAAAAGAGCTCCAAGACTCAATGCGTTTAATTCCACAGCGTGATCTCCATTTTCTCTTATTGTACGGAGTTTGCGTTGTTTGGGCGAGCCGTTAGACTTGATCTTGTCTGGGAGTTTCATGAATAAGCCAAATATCCGTTTGATCGATGGCCCATCAGGTCGGATCGAGACAGCATCAGTGTTGTGTGACCTGTTACAACCAATGCCACAGCAAGCGCTTTTGATTCTTCATCCGCATCCGCTCCATGGCGGCACG
>JBMZTF010000040.1:0-11321 GCA_049623565.1 Litorivicinaceae bacterium | reverse complement strand
TAATAGTGAGACGAAAAATAAAGGAAAAAGGGAAGTAGATTGAGATGAGGCCTTCAGGTCTACGAGATTGGGGGGTACTGAAATATCGCTTGCGTCAGTGCCGCAATCATGACCATCGCAAAGAAGGCGATCAGGGCTGCTACTCCACCCCCCCAGATTAGACCCAACCTAGGCTTGAAGAACTGAAAAACGTACTGGCCTATGAAGCCCCCGAGGCCGCAAATTAATATGGCATAGGTTAGGCCTAGTGCGTCTGACATAGCTTTCTCTTCATCTGGGCACCAAATTACTTCGGGTCATATGTCCATCCGTAGTGCGGTGGCGTAGGTCCTTTATTTCGCTCATTAGAAAGCGACTGCTCGTGAGCATGCGCTGTCAATCCGACACTCCTCGACAGACAAAATAGACCTCGAGCGAGGGTGGCTGGCACTCCGAGTGCCCCATAAATGGCAGCGGAGGCCCCATCTATATTCATGGCTATCCGCTTCCCCTTTCTGCATTCAATCGTATTCTGTATCCCTTCTGCAACATCAGCGAATCTCGAATCTATATTTGGATCCTGGTTAGCGCATTCTCTTAGAATCGCCATGAGAGGTTTCGCTCGAGGGTCTTCTGGTTTGTGGAAACGGTGACCGAACCCTGGAACGAAATGAATATCGTTTGATGAGAGCCGGTCAAGAGACTCGTGGATCGCTCGGTCGAGAGATCGGTCCGAGCTCAGTTCAAGGATCTCTTGATATAGCTGGAGGGCCTGCTCTCCGGCACCTCCGTGGACGTCACCAAGCATGTTAACTCCTGATGCGATTGCATTGTTGATTCCGACCCCACAAGTGATAGCCATTCTGCTCGCTGCGATAGAGGGTGCTTGCGGTCCATGATCGACAGAGGCGACCATCGCCGCGTCAAGAAGTCGGGTCTGCGCGGCGGATGGGTTCTTCCCCATTACCATGAGCCAGATCATTTGGGTAAAATTATGGGACTTGATTAATTCCTCGATCGGATGACCTCGGAATTCGATCTGTCCGGGTTCCATCCGGATGATCTTGGTTGCCCACCAGTCAGCCACATCATTCATCGAATCGATCCCTCATTTTTTAATTCCTGGATTCGGTCTGAATCGTACCCCAATTCCTCGAGGATCGATGCTGTTGATTCTCCAAGACTCTCGACGCGTGACGTAGGTTTGAGTCGTTCTTGATTCCATAAAAAACCGTTCGTGACAACATCAATGTGTTTCGTCGGATGCGTCTGAAGGAGAGACTCAGTGAATTCGCGGTCTTTGACTTGTTGTAGGTTGAGCGCTTCTTTAACGGTCAAGACCGGCCCGGCCGGGATATTTGCTGTGCTTAATCGATCGAGCCATTCATCGGTTGGTCGACTGATCAAAATCTCTTCGATCTCGAGTCTCAGTGTATAGCGGTTCGCCTTCCGTCGTTCACGTGATTGGTAGAGCGGATTCTTCGTCAAGCCCGGTGCCTCGAGAACAGTGGTCAATTTCTCCCATTGCCTATCTTGGTTAGCGGCAATGTTGATGAGCCCATCCTGAGTTTTAAAGGTACCGCTCGGTGCGGACGTCAGATTCTCGTTCCCGACACGAGTTGGTTCGACATGATTCATTAGGAGATTCGAGACAGCCCAACCCATGGTGGTTAGTACGCTTTCGAGCATTGATACGTCGATGTATTGAGAAATTTTTTGATGAAGCGCGGCGGATATAGCAAGGGCAGCCGTCAGCCCACCAATGGTGTCAGCAATCGGGTACCCAACTCGATATGGTGACGAGTCGGTGTCACCGGTGATGTCCATTACCCCGCTCATACCTTGAATGATTTGATCATAGGCAGGGTTATCTTTCAGTGGACCTTGTTGCCCAAACCCAGAGATCGAGCAATATACGATCGGATCCTTAATCGCTCGACATGCTTCAAAATTTAGGCCTAAGCGATCCATTACCCCAGGTCGGAAGTTTTCAATCACTGCATCTGAGGATTTAAGGAGGTCTCGAAATATCTGTTTTCCATTGTCCGATTTTAAATTGAGGGCGATTGAGCGTTTGCCTGCATTTTGCGCGAGGAAAGATATTCCCATAAGGTTTTCGTTCCAAGAGGCGTTGGCTCCAAGTTGACGCGCGAGGTCGCCATCAGGTGCTTCGATTTTGATGATCTCAGCACCTAAGAGTCCGAGTTGATAACCACAAAAAGGACCAGAAAGGACGTTGGTAACATCCAGGATTCTGAACCCTTGCAGTGGTTTGTTATCCACTGATTGGTTTTTTCCTGTCTTTCAAGATTGGATAAACGAGAAGCGCGAGAGCGAGGAGGAGAATGCCGAGGGTCATTGGGCGTTCCCACATAAACTCCAAGCCACCAGCCTTACGCATGGCTCGCCCGAGATTGTCTTCGAGCATTCCGCCCAGAATAAAACCAATGATCAAGGGCGGAAGGGGGAATCCTCCAAATCTCAGTATCGTAGCCATGCAACCCAAACCAATCATAATCAAAAGTTCGGTCGCATTGTTCTGGCCGATGTATGCCCCGATCAGTGAAAAGAAAATGACGAACGGAATTAGGTAGTACCGAGGCACTGTAAGGAGTTTGGCGATGTAAGGAATGAGTGGCAGGTTGAGGATCAATAGTACGATATTGCCTAAATACATCGAGATAATCACCGCCCAAAAAACCTCGGGCTGATCCTCCATCAGACGGGGCCCCGGCGTAATACTCAGGGCCACTAGCGCGCCAAGTAGGATCGCGGTGGTGCCCGAGCCCGGGATACCAAGCGTCAGCATAGGAACGAAGGAACCGGTACAGGCGGCATTATTTGCTGTTTCTGGAGCCGCCAGTCCACGAATCGAGCCCTTTCCAAACTTTTCTCGCTCACCGGCTGGGGCCAGGTTTCGCTCGATACCGTAACCGAGGAATGATGCCATTGTTGCGCCGGCTCCTGGTAAAACCCCGACAAAGAACCCGAGTATAGACTGACGCGCAACGACGGGTGTGATCTCTCTGGCTTCTTCTCTCGATATCCGCAAGTTCTCGATCTTATTGTTATTGGCCATAGCCTTGCTTCGTTTCTCGTCGAGAACTAAGAACAAAGCCTCGGGGAGGGCGAAGAGACCCATAACCAGAGTTACGAAATAGATACCACTCTGGAGGTCCATGATGCCCATAGTGAAGCGGGCGGCGTTGTGGAGTGCTGACTCGCCCACAGTCGCCAGCATGACCCCAAAGACGGTCATAGAAAGGGCCTTGATGACTTTTCCATTTCCCGCAAACGCCGCTATCGCGGTGAGCCCAAGTACCATGAGTGCAAAGTACTCCGCGGACCAGAATAGTTTTGCTACCGTCGATAAGACTGGCGCGAAGATCATGAGGAGGATTGCACCAATGGTGCCTCCTGCGAATGAGCAAATCGCTGCCGTGGTCAGTGCTTTTCCAGCCTGCCCTGCTCGTGCCATTGGGTAGCCGTCGAATGAAGAGGCGACCGTCCCAGCAACACCTGGCGCATTGATGAGGATTGATGACGTGGAGCCACCAAAAATCGCTCCATAGTAGACACCAGATAATAAGATTAACGCCGATGCTGGGTCACCAATCTGAATCGCGATTGGGATCATGATCGCAATGATCGACATCGGACCGAGCCCGGGGAGCATTCCAATGAAGGTTCCGAGGAAGCAACCGATAAATACCATGATGAGATTGAATGGGCTAATTGCTGCGCTGAGCCCGGTCAGTAAGCCGTCAATCATGGAGAGGTCCCAATAAACGTGGGGAGCGCCACCAAGTAAATCCCAAGAACATTATCAACCAGGTACCAGATCAGGCCGCTGGATATTAATCCCGTGCCGAATGATCTAACCCAGTTGGTTTCGCCTAGAACTCGCGACGATAGAACGATAAATAGTGTAGTTGAGGCGATGAATCCCATTGGCCGTAGCAATAAGGCATAACCGATTGCCAATATGATCAATAGAGCAGTATTTTTCCACGCAAATCCTCGCCAACCATCGGCGTCCTTTTCAATTTCATCGACGCTCGGGAGCAATAACAGCAAGGATGAGAATAAGATTCCAAATGCGGCAAGTCCAATCGGCATAGTATTTGGTTTGAAGGGCATCCGTACCTCGAAGGGAAGTAACGGATGCACCCAGGCGAGATACCCGTATCCGACAGAGAAAGCTAGTAGTCCAAAAGCTATGTAACGGTCGATACGGGCCATGGTTTTACAGGAAACCGAGCTCTTTCATTAGACCACCGATTTCTGACTCCTGCTTCTCTAGGAATTTTACGAAATCATTTCCCGGGTTGTAGATGTTGACCCACTTATTTTGGGCCCGAACTTCTTCCCACTCTTTTGTTTTGTACATGTCGCCGAGTACTTTGACGTATGCAGCCTTCTGGTCAGCAGAAATACCCGGAGCAGCGAAGAAACCGCGCCAGTTAACGAACTCTGCGTCATACCCCTGGCTCTTGAGTGATGGAATTCCGTCGATTGCTTTTGGAGCAGTTGTCACCAGAATGCGAACCTCACCTTGTTGCGCGAGTCCTACCGCCTCAGACAGGCCTGTAGATAATGCGTCAGCTTCGCCCGAGAGTAATGATGCCATCGCTTCCCCACCTGCGTCGAATGGTAGGTACTTCACCGACATTGGATCAGCCCCAGCTGATTTCATCGCAAGTGCTGCAACCAAGTGATCCATGCCACCCGCGACCGAACCACCCGCGATCGCTAGATCACTTGGGTTCTTTTTATAGATCGCGACGAGGTCTTTGAAAGACTTCACCTTGCTGTCAGCCTTTACCACCAGCGCTGCATAATCGCCAATTGTTCCAGCGATTGGTGTCAGGTCACGGAAGCTTTGCGGAAACACCTTGGTTAATGAACGAATTACGATTGGGGTTGAGTTGACCATCAACGTACCAGCATTCGACTTCGCGTTTTCGATGAGGTAACCGATAGCCTTACCACCGCCACCACCAGACATATTTTCGTAGGAAGCGTTACCTACCAGACCCGAGCGGGTGAGAACGTCACCCGTACCACGAGCTGTCCCGTCCCAGCCACCGCCGGCCCCACCGGGGATCAAGAAGTGGATGCTATCAATTTTTTTGCTGTGACCACCTGCCTGTGTTAGCGGGCTGAATGCCACAACGCTGGCCAAGCCGGCAAACGCGGCAGCCTTAAAAAAAGAAAGTTTCATGCGTACTCTCCTGTTATGGTTTTATCAAAGTAAGACACTTGTGCGTCTCGCCTATGCAAACACAGTAACCTGACAATAAGCTGACATGCGTTTATTACTTGTTGAAGATACTCAAGATTTAGCAGATGTTTTACTGAAACACCTGCGACAATCTGGCCACACAGTCGATCATGCGCCGACCCTGAAACTAGCGGGAGGACTTTGGTCCTCTGAAAAGGACGCGTATGATCTGATTATTCTTGATATCGAGCTTCCTGATGGTCTTGGTACGAGCCTTTTAAAAGAAGTTAGGGCCTCGGATGTTGCCGTTGGAGTGCTTGTGTTAACTGCTCGTTCGCAGATTGAGGACAAAGTGTATTTGTTGGATGTCGGTGCTGACGACTATCTCACTAAACCTTTTTCTTTGGACGAATTGGACGCTCGTCTAAGGGCAGTGAAGAGGCGTCATATTTCTAAACCCTTGGTGACGCAGAGTGTTGGTCCATTGTCTTATGACCCTACCAATCGAACCGTCTGGATAGGCTCAGAACAACTGCAACTCCGGTCACAGGAGCTTAAGTTATTTGAGTCATTGATCGATTCGAATGGATGGTCCGCGTCAAAAGAATATTTATTTGATCGATTGTATGGGCTTGATCAGGATGCTTCGGCTAACGCGATCGAGGTACATGTCAGTAGGTTACGTGGGAAGTTGGTCGACCATGGGCTTGAGATTGAGGCGGTCCGTGGCTATGGGTATCGGCTGAGGTATCCTTTGGATGAATAACCTTTGGAGCATCAGACGGCGCTTGTTCGCTTCATGGTTTCTGATGCTGATTCTTGTATCGGTCGTGGTGTACTGGTCAGCGAACGTGGTCGTCGAACGCTCTCTCCGTGAAGGCCAAGACCGTAACCTTCAGGCAGTTGCTCAGGTTATCCTTGATAGTGCAGTCAAAATCGATACCGTCATAGAGTTTGAGCTCCCGTATCAGGCGTTTGAGGTTTTGGCGTATTCGGCGCCTGAGCGTATTTATTATGCGGTGTCTGTCGACACGCAGCATTTGTCGGGCTACCGAGACCTCCCGCGGCCAGAGGCTAGCGTTAATAACTTTGGGGCAATATACCGAGGCGAGCCCACTCGGTTTTATGTTGGGAGTAAGCCGATCTTTCCAGGGAGTATGGAGCGCCTACGTGTTGTTGTTGGACAAACAGAAACTAGTTATCAGACTCAGTCCACAACAATAGCTGTCTGGATCGCTGTTGCGGTCTTGGTCGCGTTTACCCTGCTCGCGTTGTGGGCCGAGTTTAGTCTGCGACATGCGTTGAAACCGGTTATTGAAATCGAAAATGATTTGGGTTCCCGTGCGGCTGATGACTTTACGCCTATTATTCGACAGGTACCTTCTGAAGTGGCCCGTCTTGTGCAAACCCTCAATCGTACGTTCGATAAGCATCGGGGATTACTTGAGGAAAATAGAGCTTTTATTGCACAAGCCACCCATCAGATTAAGACCCCGATCGCGGCAATCCTCACCCGTGCTGAGTTATTGGAAAAAGAAGTTGAAGATCGATCCCGAGACAGCGTCAAAGACCTGATCGTGAGGGCGAGATATGCGAGTAAGCTGGCGACCCAGGTACTGCTGCGGGCGACTATTACCTATCGTGAAATAGTGGGAGTTCGAGAACAGTTTGATTTAACAACATTAGTATCCAGCGTACTAAGAACCATGGATCCATCTGCTGAGATAAAGGAGGTGGGTCTAACTCTACTGAGTCCGGAGGATACGCCTGTAATATTAAATGGCGATCGCATCGCTATACGCGAAGCGATTACGTGCCTGATTGATAACGCGATTGAATATACGCCGCCTTTGAGCGATATCGAAATTGAGGTTCATGAGATTGACCACGAAGCCTGTGTATCAGTGATGGATCGAGGCCCCGGATTTACTATAGATGTCGCTCAGTTATCTGGTTTCGATACAAGTAAAAAAGATCCATCACATGTCGGGCTGGGTCTCGCAATTATTGAACGAGTTGCGAAATCCCACGGAGGTCGTCTTACCATTTCGTCACGTGAGGGAGGCGGATCGCAATGCGTTTTATCGTTTGCTGTGTCCTGATTACGTTATCGTTTCAAGCAAAGTGTTTAGAAATTGAAGGCGAATTCTTCGTCGGTAATGCGCCTAACGAGATAGTCGTTATCGGAACCGCTGAGTTCTCTCGTGTCCAGCCAGTATTTGCGGGGTTCGTTTCAGAGCAGAAAGAGCTTCAGGTTCGATACCTACAGATGTCCAGCCGCGAAATTGATCGGGCGGTGAGGTCTGGGCTTTCACCAGATATTGACCTTGTAATGTCTTCTGCTGTCGATTTACAAGTCCGGCTCGTTAACGATGGCTACGCGAAGGCTTTTGAGCCACGATTAGCAGTTGATTTTGGTTGGCGAGGAGAGCTAGTTCAGCTATCACTTGAGCCGGTCGTAACGATTTTCAACGTAGCTCGTTTGGCAGATTTCGAGCGTGTCAGAACTCGGCGGGATCTCGCTCAGTTCTTGGAACGATCTTCCGAGAAGTCTCTTCGTTTAACTCTCTACGACCCTGATGTGTCTGGTGTGGGGTACTTATTGAGCCGCCAAGATCTTGTCCAGGATGAGCATTTTTGGAGTCTTCTGGATGTATTCTCCGCTCAACATTTGGAGCCCAAATGTTGTTCAGGTGACATGATTGACCGGGTCATTAATGGCGAGTCGGATCTCGCCTACAATGTGCTTGAGTCTTATGTGCTACCCCGTCTCAAGGATGCACCCAATCTAAAAATTCTACGCTTTGATGACTACCAGCTGGCGATTCCACGAACAGCGTTTATTCCTAAACAAGCTGATGGCCCGGAGTCAGCGAATAAATTAGTTGGCTACTTCGTGAGCGAAGAGGGACAAAATCGTTTAGCTCCGGGTGTTCGGCTAGACGTCATCCAGGCTAATCGGAAAGGTGGTCCGATTAAGCCCATTCGGATCACGCCAGCGCTGGTTGTTCATCTCGATGACATGAATCGTCGGAGATTCTTTCAGCGCTGGAATCGCTCCGTCCAGAACCCTTGAATCACAGCTCTAAGATTACTGATATTCACGAGCCAAACGCAAATAACGCGATCAAGGAAATAGCATTGATCCCAAAAAATCCAACGGATAAACCGTGGAGCATTCCGAACCGCTTTTTGATCTGTGGAGTTGGTTTGTCTATTAGTTGATCCGATACCAGATTTACCTTAGGCATGATGACTCTCAGATTCAGGTAGGCGAGTAGTGTGACGATCAGGCCGACACTGATCCCGTAGTGATATGTCTCACCACTCGCTGAGATCCCTGCGCTCAACATAATGATCGCGAGTCCGACAGCAATCTCGTATCTAAATAACCGGGGAAAGTAGGCCCTTAAAAATGCACTTGCTTGAGGCCCCTCCAACGTCCCAAACACAGTGGGGGAGACTGTTAAAGTGAACATGATAATCGCACCGATCCAAGCCCAGATGAGTGCGTGCAATGATGTCAGTATCATAATCCCTCGAGTGATTCTTTGAGTAAATGGCAGACGGCCTGTGTGGATTGTGGGTTTTGTCCCGTAATCAAACGTCCGTCCCGAACAGCATGGGAAACGAAGTTATCACTACATTCGAACAAGGCACCCGCGTCACGTAGCCGCGTTTCTAGTAAGAATGGCTCAACACCGATGAGCTCGATTTGTTGTGTCTCACGATTGGTGAAGCTATTGACGCGTTTGTTGTGAACCAGGGGATCTCCATTGGTTTCCTTCGCCTGCAGGAGTCCAGATGGACCATGGCATACTGCGCCAACGATTGCGCCAGAGGCCCACGCATCGCTCACGACCTGGCCGATCATCTCTGTGTCAAAGTCCCACATCGCGCCGTGACCACCAGGTAAAAATACGCAGTCGTAGTCAGAACCCCTTACCTCAGAGGCTTTGACAGTGGTGTCAAGAGCACCCGTGGCCTCTTGATCATCCATGAAGCGTGCGACGTTCGGTGGGCGTTTGTCCGGTTCCACGAGGGTCTTTGGATCGGGTAGTCCAGGTCCTCCGGCGACTGAAGCAAGAGTGATCTCCCAGCCCAGGTCGCGGATTATCCAGTAGGGCGCTGCCATTTCGTCGTAGTAGAAACCTGTCCCTCTGCCAGTGTTTCCTAGCGTCGTATGGGAGGTCAGGAGCAGTAGCGCGCGTTTTGTCATGGTTGTGCTCTTCTGTACATATGAGTCATAGGTAATACTCGATCGATTGGTTTTCAATCATCAAAAGTTGGCCCGTCGATTGCTTAGCCCTCAGTAGTGTCAATTTTTTGGAGTGCGGATAAATGGACATTTTCGTTGGGACTATAGGATTTGTCGGAATGATCTCTGTGGTCGGGTTAATAGATATTGTGATTGCGAAGTATCAATATCAATCAGAGCTGACCGGGTTCTAGTTTCTAAACGATAGATGCTCGCGCCTGTCTGTCAGGTGCGATTAGACTGAGTCATCAAGTATTAGGATTCGGTTGATTGGAAATCTATCTTTCATTATTCACGTCGTCCTTGTTGGCGGCGACCCTCATTCCTGCTCAGTCTGAGGCTGTCCTATTGGGTTCGATCCTATTGATTCCAGACCAGGCTGTCGGGCTCGTCCTGGTTGCTTCGCTCGGGAACGTCCTGGGTGCAGTTATCAATTGGGTGTTGGGGAGGTTTTTCAGCGATTCGATCGGACGGCGGTTGTTTTCAGAAGAGTCACGGATCAAGCGGGTTTCTCATTGGTATGGGCGGTATGGTTGGGCCACCCTATTTGGTAGCTGGATCCCTATCATTGGTGATCCTCTGACTTTTTGTGCCGGTGTCATGAAGGAACCTCTTTGGCGTTTTTTATTGGTAGTAACGTTCGCTAAGACAGCGAGGTACGTGGTCTTGGCAACGACGACCATCCAAGCCCTCTCTAGTTAACCACCGTTGCGCCCAAAAGCCTCGAGATTTCGTGTCCAGACTTGGCAGTTTCCTTGCCCAGATTTGCTATCGAGCGGTCATCAATCCGCGCAACTGGCCCAGAAATAGAAATCCCTGCGACTATCTCGTTCGCTGCGTTAAAAACAGGCGCACCGATGCAGCGCATGCCGATGAAACGTTCTTCCTTGTCGACGGAATATCCTACCGCACGGATTCGATTAAATTCTTCTAGCAACTCCTGCTCTTGAACGATGGTGTTTTGGGTGAATTGCTCTAATGGGGCTTTCTCGAACAGGATTTTTTGATCAGTGATCGCGATGTATGCGGCGATTACTTTGCCGATACCAGAGGAGTGCCAGGAGCCCCGGGAACCTGGCCTGAAGAACGCTCGAATCGCGTGGTGTGTTTCATGCTGCGCAATGAAAATTACCTCCCCGAGATCCATGATCCCCAGATTTGCTGTCTCACCGGTCCGAACGGATAGGTCTTTAAGGATCGGTCTCGCGATGCTAAGTAGTTTGGCTGCCCGCGGGAAAGCGCTCCCTACCCGAAAGGCTTCAATACCGATAGACCAGGTGGCATCTGATTTTGATTGCCTGACAAACCCGTGTGACTCAAGTGTGAGCAAGAGTCTGTGTAGGGTAGGCATCGGCATGTCCAGGTCTAGCGACAAGTCGTTTAAAGATGTCCCATCGGACTCTGCGATTTTTCGAAGCGCGCTGAGACCTTTGTCGAGCGCTTTGGACAGGCTGTTTTCGTTTGAGTTCCCCCGAGGTCTACCGCGGGGCTTTTTTAAGTCACCGGTCGACATAACTTCATCCTTTACAAAATTTTTTGCCGAATATTTGGCATCAAATTACGCACAAATTTATTTCATTTTTTGTGCCGTTAAAATAATGGAAAAATTAAGTATATGTTTTTATTCATATTTTATTTTTTCATTTTAAATCAAATTTTATTTTGGATAAATATACGGGGACGCTTTATTACCGTACAGTCCTTTTTCCAAATATAAGAGGAGTGTCAGATGAGTCTCGCTAATCCTGTATTTATTCCGGGCCCGACTAACCTGCCCGACTCGGTGCGCCGTGCTATCGATTTACCGACAGTAGACCATCGTTCGCCTGCCTTTGCTGAAACTTTGCCTCACCTCTTCGG
>JBMZTF010000039.1:0-11463 GCA_049623565.1 Litorivicinaceae bacterium | reverse complement strand
AAAAGTTTTCCAATACGTCCCAACAGGGGATGATCATGGGCTTTTGTGAGGGCGACAAATGGGAGCACTCGGGTAACAAATGTAGCGACCCCCATGACAGCGAAAATACCCAGCAGGTAATGGTTATCCATTCACCCCTCCACTACGCAACCGGACGACAAGAACAGCCAAACACAAACTAATCGCTACTAGTAGGAACTGACTGGGTACCAGAGCGTACGTCAAGGTAGACGCGACTAGCGCCACAGCGAGCAGCCAACGCTCACGCATAGTGTGTATCTGCTCAATCAATAGCACTAAGAAAAGGGCGACTAAGGCAAACTCAAAACCGCGGGAATCAAACGCAAAAAATGACTGCAGACTGGCGCCTAGTGCACACCCCATGACCCAATATGACTGATTAAGTCCCGTAAGATACAAAAGGTAGGGCGTGCGATCTAGGGAACCAGGTGGTTTGGCTGTAATCAATGAGTAGGTCTCGTCAGTGAGACCAAAAATGAGGTACCAACGTGACAAACCCCTGTCTGGATAGTGATCCAAGACAGAGAGCCCGTAGAATATATGGCGAGAATTTAAGACAAGGGTGGCGACAAATGCCTCCGCATAAGACACGCCTGCGCCCAAAAGACCTACGGCCATGAATTGCGCTGAGCCAGCATAAATCAAGAGACCTGCCAGTGGCGCAAACAGCCAGTGGTATCCAAGAGTCTGGAACAGTACCCCAAAGGCCATACCGAGGGGGATATAGCCAAACATTACAGGTGCTGAATCCTTTAGAGCATCCGAGAAATCAGAGCCAACAATGTGGATCAATCAAGCCATCCCTTGAGCTCGCGGCGTGCAAAATACTCGAGTACCTCCATACCGTCACCCGATGCATTCAAACAGTCGAGCGCAATCAACTGATCGCCGCCAGCTTCTTGGAAAGTTTCATTCAAGCCAATCGCGATCTCTTCAAGGGTTTCGACACAATCTGAGAAAAATGCTGGGCTCACAACGGCAACCCGCTTCACACCCTGATGACCTAGCTCCTTGACTAACTGATCGGCGTAGGGCTTTAACCATTCTTTCGGTCCAAACCGTGATTGAAAAGCCACCCTGAACTGCGCTTCTGGCCAACCCAAGGCCTCCCTCAACAAACGCCCGGTCTTTTGGCATTGGCAGTGATACGGATCCCCCTTCAGCAGATACTCTTTAGGCACCCCGTGGAAGCTTGCCACCAATACCTCTGGCCTTTCATCGAGCGCATCAATTTGTTTCTGGACTGATCTCGCTAGGATTTGAATATATTTAGGATCATCGTAAAAAGGTGGTGCGACGCGGATGGTTGGCTGCCAACGCATCGCCCTCAAGGTGTCGCCAATCTTGTCAACCACAGATCCACTGGTACTGGACGCGTATTGTGGATACAGCGGAACACAAAGAATCTTCCAACACCCATCAGCAAACATTGTGTTGATCAATGAGGGAATAGACGGATTTCCGTAACGCATGGCAAATTCAACACGTGCCGTGTCGCCAAACCGCTCTTGTAACTTGTCGGCCTGCTCGCGGGTAATGGTTCGAAGCGGTGACTCGTCTAGTTCGTTATTCCAAATCTGGCGGTAGGCTGCAGCCGATTTTTTGGGACGAAACGTCAAGATTGGTCCCTGTAGAATCAATTGCCACAGGATTTGCGGCAATTCGACGACCCTTTTGTCGCTCAGAAACTCACCCAAGTATCGACGCATCGACCAATAGTCGAGAGCATCTGGCGTTCCGAGATTAATTAAGAGCACTCCAAGCTTCGGGCTTGGGACCTTAGGGTGGTCGGGTAGCATCGATGGCATTAGACCAGGTCTCGCTGTGTTAACTGTGTGAGAAGCTCTAGCATCAGTTCAGGGTCCTTAGTTCCACAGGTTTCCCGTGCCGAGTGCATCGCAAATTGAGCACATCCTACGTCAATTGTATCGATACCCAGGCGTCCGGCTGTCAACGGTCCGATCGTGCTTCCGCAACCAAGATCAGCCCTGCTTGAGAAATATTGTAACGGAATGTCGGCCCGCTCAGCCGCCTGCTCGATGATGCCTTGCGTAATCGCGGTAGTCGCGTAGCGATGGTTGGCATTGACCTTCACAACGGGGCCTTCGTTAAGGAGTGGTCGATGGCCCTCATCATGCTTTGATGCATAGTTCGGGTGAGTACCGTGGGCGTTGTCGATCGAGATCATGAGGCTATTGACACGGACACGTTCGAAATCTGCATCGATCGTTGCTCGACGCAAAATTGACTCCAAAAAGGGGCCATCAGCGCCACTCGTCGAGACGCTACCGATTTCCTCGTGGTCATTCAAAACTATCATCATACTATCTGTGCCGCTATTCCGGATTAACACCTCAGCGACGATAAAACAGCTCAGCAGATTATCGAGACGCGCACTTACTAAGAACTCTTCCTCAAGACCGACTAACCGGGCGCCTTCAATAGGATAGGCGCAGATATCGAATGCAGAAATTTCCTCAGGAGATCGGTCTAGCTCTCGCGCTAAGATCTCCCTAAAATTCAGTTCTGCATCTTTTTCAGCACGGGACAAGATCATAGGTAGCTCATCGTGGGGGTTAATCTTGCGTCCATTATTCGCGTCCCGGTCCAGATGAATCGCAAGGCTCGGGATCACTCCGACCGCGCGCTTAAAATCGACCAACTCAGATAGCACCGATCCCTCATTCGCGATTGCAACACGGCCGGCAAGCGATAGATCTCTATCGAACCAGGTTGATAGCAGAACCCCACCGTAAACCTCGAGTCCCAGCTGAAAATAGCCCTGCTTTTTTATAACGGGCTCAGGACGCACTCGGAGGTTTGGACTGTCTGTGTGCGCACCAAAGATGGTCCAACCTACAACGTCAGTTGGCTGGTGCCATGCCACAAGCGCCCCGTCAGATCGCACAACAAAATACCCTGCTCCTGGCTCAAGTGTCCAAACAGAGCGCTCATCGAGTCTCACAAAACCTTCGTGCTCCAGGAGATCGGAAACGTTAGCAACCGCATGCCAGGGCGTAGGGGATCGATCAAGGAAATCAGTTAATCGGTCGATAAAAGATGACACTATATGTAAATCCAGGTTGCCTCTACGGGGGTTGCTTTCTAAGGTGTGTGGAAGCATAACAGGTTAACTAGGGTTAGATAGAGTCAGACGCAAGGTGCCGATAAGAAGTTTATTACGAAAATTCGTGACCGAGGGGTTATTGGTGACCACGGTATTCTTGTGGACGGGAAGTACCAACGCGCTGTCGATCGAACCAACAAAAGAAGACAGCACTCTCGCCCAAGTAATTACCCGGGAACTTGAACGCAGACATCTTGATTCAGACACGCTGTTTAGTAAGCGTAAGCCCATGGTAGGTCAACTGATTCTCAAGGCGATTGATCCGTCACGCTCCCTCCTCACGCGAGAAGATATCCGCCAAGCAGAAATTGACCAATTACCGGACCAAATCGAGCGAGGATATCTCGATATGGTGTATAAGCTTTACGGGCTCTCACTGACCCGATCTGAAGAGCGTCTTGACTACTGGCTCAAAATTCTGGGCCAGGGCACCAGCTCAATCGATTTAACTAATCAAGAAGAGCTCAGCGTGCGTAATGAAGAAACTCCGTGGGCCCCCGATCTCTTGTCTTTGAAGGATATATGGCGCAAGCAATTAGAAAACCAAGCCATCGGCTTATTACTCGCCGACCGGACAGAAGATCAAACCTACAAAGCCCTGATTCGGCGCTATAACAGTCAAAAGAACCGGATCGAACAGACACGTCCCGATGATATTTTTGCAGGCGTAATTAATGCATACGCCGGTGCTTACGATCCGCATACTTCCTATCTGCCTCCGGCGGACAGCGAGACGTTTAATATAAATATGTCCCTTTCATTACAAGGGATCGGTGCGGTGCTTCAGTCTGAGGACGAATTCACAAAAATTGTCAGCCTGATTCCAGGCGGGCCCGCTGAAATGGATGGTCGACTCAAACCCGCCGATAGAATTCTGAGCATCGCACAAGGCTATGAGCCATTCGAGGACGTCGTTGGATGGCGCCTCGACGAGGTTGTCCAAAAAATTCGAGGCCCGAAGGGATCTCAGGTTCGGCTCGAGGTGCAAGCTAGTGATGATGCCCCTCATCGAGAAATTGTGCTCATTCGTGATCGGGTCCAACTAGAAGAACAGTCAGCAAAGAGCCACATCATTGAAGCCGGTACTGATGGAAAAAAAGTTGGGATCATAACGATCCCAACTTTCTATTCAGATTTCACGGCAAAGCAAGCAGGTGATCCTAACTACCGAAGTACAACCCGTGACGTTAAAAAGCTGCTCGATGAATTTCACAGCCAACAAGTTGAAGGCATCATTGTCGACTTGAGAAATAATGGCGGTGGATCATTGCAAGAGGCGTATGAGCTCTTTGGCCTGTTCATTCCTCGTGGCCCGGTCGTTCAAATCCAAAGTGCTGGTGGCCGCACAGACGTTCGCGGCGATCGCGACCCGAATATATCTTGGGAAGGTCCGATGGCTGTATTAGTTAACCGCCTGAGCGCATCAGCAAGCGAAATCTTCGCAGGCGCAGTCCAGGACTATGGAAGGGGGCTTGTGATTGGTTCACAAACTTTCGGTAAAGGAACTGTCCAGGCGCTTCTTCCTGTCAACGAAGGCCAACTCAAACTGACGATCGCGAAATTTTATCGAATCTCTGGTCAGTCAACCCAGCATCAGGGGGTAATCCCAGATATACAGTTCCCGTCTGCCTTTGACCCAAAAGAAATAGGTGAGAGCTCACTCGATACTGCTTTACCGTGGGACCAAATCCGCTCCCTGAGGTACCGCCCGTTCGACACACCGCGAGCACGCGTGGCCCAACTGATCGATCGACATCAGGCTCGTATCGCGTCTGATCCCAATTTTAAAGCACTGCTGAAGCGGACCGAGCGTACACTCGAGTTACGAAGTAAAACAGGGACTTCATTGCATCTTCAGACGCGCATCCAAGAGCGGGAAGACAATAACCAGGCCGTGCTCGATATCGAAAATATGAGACGCACCGAGCTCGGATTACCAGAAATCGAAAGCATCGTTGAGTTAGAAAGAGATACAAATGATGCAGACCCTCAAGATGATGCAAGCTTAATGGAGTCTGCCCGAATTCTCTTGGACGATATTCAGATCAATCCGCGTCTCGCGGGACTCTAGGTGGTGGTGCCATTGAGAGCGGAGTGACATTGCCTGCCTTATTGTCACGAATGCGAGCAGGTCCAGAGTCTTCCACCTCATCAATTCGAATCACCGCATGCATAGGAATATAGCTTCGTTTTACACCTTGAAATTCGGCCTTGAGCTTCTCCTCCGATGGGTCAACCAGAAGCCCACTGCGTTCGCCAAATACGAACTCTTCGACTTCGATGAATCCATACAGGTCGCTGGAGTAGATTTGCTTCGCAAATACCTCAAACACTTTGTCCTGACTGACAAACTGAACACGAAAAATTGGGTGAAGGGTTTTAGGCATCACGATCCTCGGTTTCGGGTCGCGTAGTCTGTCGATATTTACTTGTGCCGTCAAGAACACTCGTGCAATTTCAAGTACTTCGGACTATACTCGCCCGCCCACAGCAGAGGAGATTAGATGACAGCAAAACTCTTCATCAAGACCCATGGGTGTCAGATGAACGAATATGATTCGGACCGCATGGCTGACCTGCTGAAAGATAGTCACGCGCTGACCGCAACTGACGTGCCGGATGATGCAGAAGTCATTCTAATAAACACCTGTTCAATCCGAGAGAAAGCACAAGAAAAAGTATTCTCAGAATTGGGTCGTTATAAAGCCCTGAAAGAATCAAACCCCAATTTGATCATTGGGGTCGGTGGCTGCGTAGCGTCGCAAGAAGGTGAGGCCATCCGCCAGCGCGCTCCATTTGTCGACCTAGTCTTCGGCCCACAAACGTTACACCGGCTTCCTGATATGCTTGAAGCACGTCGGAGCGGTGGAGAGGCACAGGTCGATATTAGCTTCCCTGAAATTGAAAAGTTCGACCGTCTTCCTGAGCCACGACTCGATGGCCCGAGTGCGTATGTCAGCATCATGGAAGGATGCAGCAAATACTGTACATTTTGTGTCGTTCCCTATACGCGGGGCGAGGAAATAAGCCGACCACTCAACAACGTGCTACAGGAAGTGCTCGCTAACGTGGAGCAGGGTGCGCGAGAAATACATCTCCTGGGCCAGAATGTAAACGCCTACCGGGGTGAAACTGATAATGAAGACACGGCGGATCTCGCGGATCTGATCCACATCATTGCAGAGATCCCAGAGATTGAGCGGATTCGCTTCACAACAAGTCATCCTGTCGAGTTCTCAGACGCGTTAATTGAATGTTTTCGGGACATACCAAAACTCGTCAGCCACCTGCACCTACCAGTGCAGTCTGGATCGGATCGGATCCTCGCCGCGATGAAACGCGGACATACCGCACTCGAGTACAAGGCTAAAATCCGAAAGATTCAAGACGCCCGCCCTGGCATCAGCTTGTCGTCAGATTTTATTATCGGATTCCCTGGCGAGACCGAGAAAGACTTTGAGAAAACCATGGAGTTGATCGAATCGATTGGTTTCGACGTCAGTTTCAGCTTCATTTATTCGTCGCGTCCTGGGACTCCCGCATCAGACCTCAATGATGTAACAGACCACGCAACGAAAAAAGCGCGCTTGGCTGCACTGCAAGCCCGAATTTCTCAACATGCACAGAAGATAAGCCGAGATATGGTCGGTACTTCACAGTCCGTATTGGTCACAGGCCCCTCAAGGAAAGACCCTGACGAGCTATGCGGTCGCACGGAAAATAACCGCATCGTGAACTTCCACTCAGATCGCGACAACCTCATTGGACGTTTCGTCGAATGTAAAATCACTGATGCGTATCCCAATTCATTGCGAGGCCAGCTAACTTCGAAGGACCCTTGGTAGTGGACGTGCGCCAATTCATACTCGAACCCAACGACGCCCGTCGTCTCGCATCGTTGTGTGGTCGCCAAGATAACCACCTGAGACTAATCGAATCACGACTCCCGGTGACAATTCGAAACCGTGGCAATCAGTTCGAGATCGAAGGTGAGGGTGACGCTACTAAAGCATGCGCTCGTCTTCTGGATCAGCTGTACCGAGAAACCCGTGATTCTGAGCTATCGGACGACATGGTGCACCTTCACCTACAAGAGGCCTCAACGTATCAAGACAATGTGCAGGACACGATTGTTATTGAGACCCCAAAAATAAAAATTAAACCGCGTGGAAAAAATCAAATCGGCTACATCGATGCCATCCGTTCTAATGATATGAACTTTGGTATCGGTCCAGCAGGCACGGGTAAAACATGGCTTGCTGTTGCCTGCGCGGTTGACGCACTAAGACGTGATCAAGTTGAACGCATAGTCTTAGTTCGACCTGCCGTCGAAGCTGGCGAACGACTTGGCTTCTTACCTGGAGATCTCGCGCAAAAAATTGATCCATACTTGCGCCCCCTATACGACGCGCTGTACGAAATGCTTGGCTTTGACAAGGTTACCAAATTACTTGAACGACAGGTCATTGAGATTGCGCCGCTTGCTTATATGCGCGGACGAACGCTCAACCACAGTTTTATTATTTTGGATGAGAGTCAAAACACTACACGTGAACAGATGAAGATGTTTCTGACGCGCCTCGGCTTTGGTTCAACCGCAGTGATTACTGGCGATCCAAGCCAGATTGACCTACCACGAAAATCGGATTCAGGCCTCACACATGCGTGCCGTGTTCTCGCATCTGTGCGGGGCATATCAATGACCCGTTTCAACTACAAGGATGTTATTCGACATCCGTTAGTGGGACGCATCGTCGACGCGTATGACAAGGTACAAGATGAACATTGAGTTCGAAGATGCGACTGGAAATTGTCCGTTCGCGGAAGACCAGGTTATTAACTGGGCCAATATAGCGCTGACTTCTGAAACAAACGACGCAGTGGAGCTCGCGATTCGAGTCGTAAATGCGCGAGAAAGTCAGGAACTGAATAAAACATTTCGTGGCAGAAACTATCCGACCAATGTTCTTTCATTTCCAGCCGACATTCAGCTTCCCGAAGGCCCAAAAATTTTGGGCGATATTGCAATATGCCTCACCGTGGTAGAAAAGGAGGCAGCCGGGCAATCCAAACATCTTGACCAACATTTCGCACACATGGTGATCCATGGATGTTTGCATCTGATGGGCTACGATCATCAGAATGATGACGATGCTGACGAAATGGAAGCTAAAGAAATCGGCATTCTCTCCAATCTCGGCTATCCTAATCCGTATCTGGGTCAGGAATAGAACGACACATGAACGACGGACGAAGTACCGAGAACCAGGATTCGCGATCCTGGTTCGATCGTTTGGCCAGCGTCATCTCTGGTGAGGCTGAAAATAAACCCGAGTTGATTGATGAACTGCGTGACGCAAAAGAACGCGGTCTATTTAATCACGAGACCCTAGCGATCCTTGAAGGCGCCCTAGCCGTCAGCGACATGCAGGTCCGAGAGGTTATGATTCCTCGAACCCAAATGATTGCAATTCGATCAGACGAGCGCCCCGAAGGATTCTTGCCACGGATCATCGAATCTGCACACTCACGTTTCCCGGTCATTGGTGAACAGCCAAATGAAGTTATCGGAATCCTTCTTGCAAAGGATCTTCTCTCATTTCTAATCAGCCAGGATCTTGAGCGATTTGAGATCAAGGAGGTAGCGCGTCCAGTCCGACGGGTTCCCGAAAGTAAACGCCTCGATCAACTGCTAAAAGAGTTTCGTGATAACCGTGCGCATATGGCAGTCGTCATCGATGAATACGGGGACATCTCAGGCCTCGTGACGATCGAAGATGTCCTTGAGCAGATCGTCGGCGAGATCGAAGACGAGCACGATCATGAGGAAGATCTTAACATCCGCCATCAAGCTAATGGCGCTAGCTTGGTTAAGGCCATGACAGAGATCGATGACTTCAACGAAGAATTTGGCACCAACTTCTTAGATGATGAATTCGATACGATTGGTGGCCTTGTCACACACGCATTTGGTCACCTACCCACACGGGGAGAGACAACCACACTCGGAGATCTCGATTTTGTTATTTTAAATGCAGACAGTCGACGCATCCGCCTACTCGAAGTCCGGCCGCATGGACCTCACGCCTCCAACTAAATATCCTATCGCACTTGGTGCAGGGATCCTCGGGACACTCGCGTTTGCACCCTTCAATTTTTGGTGGCTTGGGTTGATAAGCATAGCCATCTGGATGTGGCTCTCTATCCATAAGCCTGGCTTCTTTGTTGGGTTTGTCTACGGACTTGGGTTCTTTGGCTCTGGAGTCTCATGGATCTCAGTGAGTATGACCGAACATGGGGGTGCATCAATCCCACTCGCATTCACCATGACCTCACTCTTTGCCGCCGGCCTCGCCATCTTTCCGGGACTTGCATCCTGGGGATACGCAAGTTGGCATCAGCGATGGCCATCAACCCTCGGCAGGGTATGCTTGTTGACCGCTTGCTGGGTCACGATGGAAGCTTTCCGCAGTTGGTTTTTGACCGGATTTCCCTGGTTATTAATGGGCTACAGCGCGCTCGGAACACCATTCGAGGGCTATTTATCTTGGGTGGGGGTATTTGGTGTCTCTGCACTAATCGCACTAACTAGTGGTGGACTGTTGGCGAGCCTTTTAGACCGAAGACTTATTATTCTCATTGTTCCCTGCGTTCTACTCGTTACAGGTCCGATATTGAACGACGAATTTGAACCTGACGAAAAGCCAGCATATGCAACCCGCGTCGCCCTGTGGCAACCGGTAATCGCGCAAACAAAAAAATGGAACCCTGAGTTTCGCGGACGCATTGTTGAACAACATGTTGTTAATGGCCTCCCCCTGGGTGTAGATGTCACCATCTGGCCTGAGACCGCGTTACCAATGACTGAATCGCGGGTGAATTCGACCCTACCCGATCTCGATCTAAAACTTCTTTCCGGCTCAAAGACATTGATCACAGGTGTGCTCGGTCAAAGTGAGGGACGATACACAAACCGACTAATTACGCTGGGCTCAGGCCAAGGTACCTACGACAAAACTCGCCTCGTTCCTTTTGGTGAATATGTGCCACTAGACTCGCTTCTAAGAGGCCTAATCGCATTTTTGGACCTTCCAATGTCAACGATCACCCCAGGACCCCAACAGAATTTATTGACGCATGGATATCTAAAATTCGGGCCGTTGATTTGTTACGAAATCGCGTACACCGGGCAAGCACGGAAGATTGCAAGAGATGCCAACGTCATCCTCACCGTATCAAACGACACATGGTTCGGTGATTCGATCGGACCTGATCAGCATCTACAAATCGCTCAAATCCGCGCACGCGAGCTCGGAAAACCTGTTGTCAGAGCAACCAATGACGGTTTGACCGCCTTCATCAATGGACGCGGCCAAGTTGAAAAGATACTCCCCAGATTCCGGCCTGCTGTTCTCTCACACAGCCTAATCCCAGCGACAACTGTGACGCCCTATTCTTATGCCGGCGAAGCACCACTTGTTATCCTCTTAGTTATTATTTTAACTCTGACTCGAAGAAACGAGGCCTTCGAACCAAAATAGGGTGTTTTTTCACAAAACGCCTTACAGTCAGGAGGCTGAACCGCTATTCTTTTGTCTTTTAATTCCAAGGACTATCTATAGCTCATGGAGCGCGATTACCAACCTAAGACCATTGAACCGGAAATCCAGCAGTACTGGGAATCAAAACAGGCCTTTCGAACAACAGAAGATTCCACAAAGCCAAAGTTTTACTGCCTCTGCATGTTTCCATACCCGTCGGGTAAACTGCATATGGGTCATGTCCGAAACTACACCATCGGAGACGTGATCAGCCGCTTTATGACCATGAAGGGGTATAACGTGCTGCAGCCAATGGGCTGGGATGCATTCGGCATGCCTGCTGAAAATGCGGCAATAAAAAATAAGCTGGCTCCCGCCGCATGGACTTACGACAACATCGACACAATGCGTGGTCAACTGAAAAGTCTTGGCTTTGGGTATGACTGGGATCGTGAACTCGCCACCTGCGCCTCAGATTACTATCGCTGGGAGCAATGGCTCTTTAACCGGATGGTTAAGAAAGGGCTAGCCTACCGAAAAAAAGCCCGCGTTAACTGGGATCCGGTTGATCAGACTGTTCTCGCAAATGAGCAGGTCATCGATGGTCGCGGCTGGCGCTCGGGAGCACTGGTTGAGCAGCGTGAAATCGATCAGTGGTTTATCCGTATTACGGATTATGCAGATGAATTACTAGATGATTTGGATTCTGTTGATTGGCCTGAACAAGTCAAGACGATGCAGAAAAACTGGATCGGACGAAGCCGAGGTGTGGAG
>JBMZTF010000038.1:0-11526 GCA_049623565.1 Litorivicinaceae bacterium | reverse complement strand
ATCTCGTTTAACACCAGAGCAATCAGAAAACATGATCCAGAAACAGGCTTAGTAACTTCTGCCATCCGTCTGCGAGTAGAAGATAATGGCCCCGGAATTCCTGCTGATCTTAAAGATAGAATTTTTTTCCCTATGGTATCCGGTAGACCACAAGGCTCGGGTATCGGTCTGTCAATTACACAATCCATTATTTCACGACACCACGGCTGGATCGAAGTTAATTCGGTTCCCGGACTGACGCAGGTCGACGTGATAATACCCTTTGGAGGTTACCAATGAGCTCTGCCACAGTTTGGGTCGTTGATGACGACCGCTCTATCCGCTGGGTTCTAGAAAAAGCACTTCAGGGTGCAGGCCTCGAACACGCAGTTTTCGATTCAGCTAAAGCGGCCCGAAAAGCCCTTGAGGCGAATACTCCCACCGTTGTGATGACCGACATACGTATGCCTGGTGAGGACGGACTGTCGCTCTTAGAGCACTTTCATACCGTTTCGCCTGGACTTCCTGTCATCGTGATGACTGCGCACTCCGACCTGGACAGCGCAGTTGCCTCCTATAGTCGTGGCGCATTTGAGTATTTGCCTAAACCCTTTGACGTGGACGATGCCATTCTATTGGTCCACCGTGCGCTTGAACGCCATCAAGAACCAATCATCCCCGAGGAAGCTCAATCTAAAGAGGCACATCCACTAATCTTAGGCGAAGCGCCTGCGATGCAGGATGTTTTCAGAGCTATTGGGCGACTCGCGCAGGCCGAAATTACTGTCTTGATAAATGGAGAATCAGGTACGGGTAAAGAGTTGGTTGCGAAGGCCGTCCATGCGAACTCGCCACTAAAAAACGAGCCATTTATTGCTCTGAATATGGCAGCCATTCCAAAAGACCTAGTCGAGTCAGAGCTGTTCGGTCACGAGAAGGGCTCATTTAGTGGAGCGACAAGTGCTCGCACGGGACGTTTCGAGCAAGCGCATGGTGGAACGCTCTTCCTCGATGAAATCGGAGATATGCCATTCGATACACAAACACGCTTATTACGTGTGCTTGCGGACAACGAGTTTTACCGCGTAGGTGGTACCTCACCAGTCAAAGTCAACGTTCGAATTATCGCTGCAACACACCAGAATTTAGAGGAACGTGTGAGGGACGGGCGATTTCGAGAGGACTTATTCCACAGACTGAATGTCATCCGAATTCAATTACCCGCACTGAAAGACCGTAGAGAGGATATTCCTGCGCTCGCTGAGCACTTCTTAGCGCTGGCAGCACGAGAAATTAACACGGAACCCAAGCATCTCAGCGACGACGCGAAACGCGCACTCTCAAATTTCGCCTGGCCTGGTAACGTGCGCCAACTTGAAAACACGTGCCGCTGGTTATCGGTTATGGCTCCGAATCCGCAAATCCAGGCGCAAGATTTGCCGCCTGAGGTAGGCTCCCCAAACGGGCCAGCCCAGCGATCCGCATTAACCTGGACAGGTCTTCTTCGCGAGCGTGCAGCAAGCATGTTGAAATCCCATGAAGGCGAAGTTATTGATAGGCTGACCGAGGAATTTGAGAGAACTCTAATCGAAGTTGCACTGACTGACACCGCTGGACGCAAAAAAGAAGCTGCTGAAAAACTAGGCTGGGGTAGAAATACTCTGACCCGCAAACTCAAAGAACTCGGATTTGCGGACACAGACTCAAACGAGGACTAGTTCGTCTCAGGTTTCTTTCGCTGCTCCATGAAGGCATCGAAATTAATCGGTGCGAGCATTGGTGCTGGGAATGTCGCCTTAACGGCCAGTGAATCGATTGTCTCACGCGCATAGGGAAACAAGATATTAGGACACATTGAGCCAAGGATGTGTTCTATCGTTTGTTCGTCAAATCCCTGCAAAACAAATACGCCAGCTTGCTGAATCTCGACAAGGAATGCGACTTCATCGTCTGTTTTAACTGTAACACCGAGCTTTAAAATAACCTCATACAGCGTGTCATTTAGCTTCTCGTTTAATACATCCACCTCAAGACCAAGCTTTGGGTTCCACTGCTTTTCAAAAATCTGAGGCGCTCTTGGCGACTCGAGCGACAAGTCTTTCGTATAAATTCGAGCAATCGAAAAATTCTGTTCTTCTTCGTCAGACATGAATACCTGCTTCCTTTAACCATACTTTAAGTTGCCCCGAATGGAGCGCATTCTGCGTGTCATCACAACCGCCAACATGTCGGTCGCCAATGAATACCTGAGGCACCGTATGTCGATTCGTAATTTTCGTCATCTCTTGGCGCTTTTCGGGATATTGGTCAACCCCAATTTCTTCATAAGGCACATTCAAATCATCGAATATTTTTTTAACCATAATGCAAAATGGGCAGAATCTAGTGATATACATCACCACCTTACTCATGATGATTTCCCTTTTTTCGTTGGTAAAGAGGCCGCTGTCCACTCAGACATCCCACCTGCCAATCGAACGATATTTTCGAAGCCACGTTTCTTTAATGTCTTCGCAATTGATCCCGCCGAGGTGCCCATCTTACAAACTACAACCACGGGAGTTGTCTTGTGACGATCGAGCTCAGCTACTTTTTTATCAAATACACTAGCCGGTAGGTTGTATGCGCCAGCGATGTGTCCCTTCGCAAACTCTTTTTGCTCGCGTATGTCGAGGATCAAGGCGTTATCACGATTAATCATCCGTGTCGCTTCAGTTGTATTAACCGATTTACCCGCTTTTTTAGTTTCAGTGTAGTAAAGCGTTGCGGCCGCAGAGATCCACAACACCATAAGCGCCCAGTTTTCCTGAGCAAATCCAATAAAATCCTGCATAAATGACGACAGACCGTGATCCAAATTAAGACGTCGAGTATAATGATGTCTCTGGCGAAGTCACGGGTCCTTGATCAGAACCTTTCCTAGATCCGTAGTATTCGACGAATTCTGGACTATTAGATGCGACCTAAACCCGCTGTACTTTTGATTCTAGATGGCTTTGGGCTCCGCGAGGCCGCGGATGACAACGCAATCCATCACGCCTACACGCCGATATTCGATCGGTTAGCAAAAAGTGCCCCTGGCGCACGACTAGAAACATCTGGTGAGGCAGTAGGCTTACCAACAGGGCAGATGGGTAACTCGGAAGTCGGTCACATGAACCTCGGGACTGGTCGAATTGTTTACCAAGATTTCACCCGAATCACCAAAGCAATCGACGAAGGGGACTTCGAGACAAATGAAGTCTTGGTCAGTGCTTGTCGCCAAGCCAAGGCCCAAGCCGGCACATTGCATATTCTCGGACTGCTGAGCCCAGGTGGCGTCCACAGCCACGAAGATCATATTGAAGCGATGATTGGTTTAGCGGATTCCCTTGGCGTACCGATGACGAGACTGCATGCCTTCCTTGACGGTCGAGATACGCCTCCGCAATCAGCAGAGCTGTCTCTCATTAGATTCCAGCGGTTAGAGACAGTCCACACGAATTACAAGCTCTCGAGTCTCTGCGGTCGTCACTATGCGATGGATCGCGATAATAACTGGGATCGCATTCAAAGTGCGTTTGATCTCATTACAAAAAGTCAAGCGGAGTTCTCGGCGGGAACAGCGGTCGAGGGCCTTCAGCAAGCTTACCATCGTGGTGAAACAGACGAATTCGTCAAGGCAACGCGTCTCGGTGAATCTTGGGAAATGCGGCCTGAAGACATCATTATTGTAATGAACTTCAGAGCAGATCGCGCAAGACAAATCACAAAAGCGCTAACAACTCACTCACTCGCTGAGTTCAGTCGACCAAGCTGGATTCAAGAAGTCTCTGTCGCCACACTGACACAGTATGCGGATGATCTCGATGTACGCGTCGCCTTCCCCACAGAACCGCTTACCAATACGCTGGGCGAGGTTGTCTCAAATGCAGGATTGTCGCAACTACGAATTGCAGAAACAGAAAAATATGCACACGTCACCTTTTTCTTTAGCGGCGGTCAAGAAGCTCTCTTTAGTGGGGAACACCGTGAACTCATCCCCTCCGCAAAAGTCGCGACTTATGATTTGCAGCCGGAAATGAGCGCACCTGAGGTAACAGATTATCTCGTCGATGCCATCTCATCGCAGAAATTCGATTTAATCGTGTGTAACTACGCGAATGGTGACATGGTCGGTCATACCGGGAATTTCGATGCTGCCGTGAAAGCAATCGAAGCGCTCGATCAGGCTGTTGGACGTGTGCTTGAGGCATGTGAGTCAGTAGGAGGAGCCTGTCTTATCACGGCCGACCACGGCAACGCCGAGCAGATGCTAGACCCTGATAATGGGCAACCATTTACGGCACATACCACAGGCCCCGTACCAATTTGGCTGGGCGCGAATCCCGTGAATGCGGTAGGACTATCGGAAGGAGCATTACGAGACGTAGCGCCAACATTACTCGCTCTTCTTGGCTTGGATCCACCTCCAGAAATGACCGGTCGGTCCCTCCTAAAAATCTGATGCGCCTGCTCCTCAGGTTCTTGATCGCTCTCTGGAGTATTCAAAGCCACGCGAGCGAGATTCGTGAGGCAGAAGAGCAGCGCCAAAGATCTGAGCAACAACTACAGACCCTCCGACAAGGTGTGCAACTTGATACGAAAAAGCTCAACGTAATAAAAACGGAGCTCAATCGTCTAAATTCAGAGTCAAAGAAAATCTCCCGTGAGATCTCATCTTCTGAACGATTACTTCGCGAGTTAACCGAGACGCAAAAAACTACCGAAGAGCGCATCGGCTTCGCCTCTCAAGAATTAAAAAACTCACTTGAGAAATATCGGACAGAGCTTGTTGCCTACTATGTCACCGGATCGACATTACGATCAGACGTGCTGCCTGATGAAGAACTCGCTGAATACATTCCATTTCTCTTGGATGCACGACAAAAAAGTGCTCGCAACATAGGTTCAAAAGCAGACAGCCTTCGCTCGCTTCTTTTAGAACAAGAACAAAATACTCAAATCGCGCAAAAAATTCTTATAGACCTGACCGACAAACGGGATAATTTGTCGCAAAGAACGCGTGATCAACGGCAGCTACTCTCAAGCATCAGTCGGGACCTGAGAACTAAGCAACAACGCGAAGATGCTCTGAGTTCAGATCTTCAATCACTCGATCAGCGCATCAGGTCCCTCCAAATAGAATCCAGTAGCACGGCACTTGAACCTCTTAAAGGAAAAATACGCTGGCCCGTCGATGGGAGGATGCTTAGACGTTTTGGTCAAAATCGGCAGGACGGCTTTGGTGACTGGCAGGGCCTTGTAATCAGCACCACAGATAATAGCGAAGTGAAATGTGTACAAGCAGGGAAAGTTGCCTATGCTGGATATCTGCTTGGCTACGGCCTTGTTGTGGTAGTTGCTCACAATGACGGGCATGCAACGATTTATGGCCATAACCGGAGTTTAAAAGTTGAAACCGGCCAAGCCGTTCTAGCAAGGCAAGTAATTGCGATTGCCGGAAATACCGGTAGTCTGGACGTTACAGCGGTATATTTTGGAGTGACTCGAAATGGAAAACCGGTCAACCCGAGCTTATGGTTAAATTGAGAAAAATGAAAATAATCCGAAATATTCTAAGCGTTCTTCTTTTCTTCCCGATGATCGCTCAAAGTGCAGAACAATCGTCCGACGTTGAATCATTAGACGCATTGCGCGCTTTCATTGAAGTCTATGAGCACATCAAGCGTGATTATGTTGAGGAGATCGATGACCAGACACTGCTGAATTACGCCATCAATGGGATGCTGACAAAGCTTGACCCGCATTCGGGCTACCTCAAACCACAAGATGTTGCGAGTCTTCGAGACTCAACGGCGGGATCGTTTGGCGGCATCGGGATCGAAATGAACGTTGTCGATGGTCTTATCGAAGTCATTGCACCAATTGATGATTCTCCTGCCTCACGCGCAGGGATCCTCGCGAAAGATATCATTACCCACGTTGATGACGAACCTGTCCGTGATATTAGTCTGCAAGAAGCAATCAAAATTCTGCGTGGCCCTCTAGGATCGGCGGTGACCCTCGGCATTCTCCGTGAAGTTCAAAGTGAGCCTCAAAAAATCACGATATCACTCGAGCGTGCGATTATTCGAGTCACAAGTGTGAAGCATGAAATGCTACCCCATGGTATCGGCTACCTTAGAATTTCACAGTTTCAAAATCGGACTGGTCCAGATTTGATTAAAGCAATCGGCAAACTACAGTCCGGAGGCAAACTAACCGGATTAATTCTTGATCTAAGAAATAATCCTGGCGGGGTCTTATCTGCTGCCATCGAAGTTACAGATGCCTTTGTTGACAAAGGACTAATCGTGAGTACAAAAAGCCGCGATGAGCATCTGGATTCGAAATTTGAAGCCACCAATGAGACGATAATGGCTAATGAGCCAATTGTTGTCTTGATCAATGGTGGCTCAGCATCTGCGGCTGAAATTGTAGCTGGGGCACTACAGGATCACGGGCGTGCTGTATTAATCGGAACCCCTTCATTCGGCAAAGGCTCCGTGCAAACAATTTTAGCGCTTGAAAATAGATACGGACTCAAGCTAACAACGGCGCTTTATTACACACCAAGTGGACGTTCAATTCAGGCCACCGGAATCCAACCGACGATTCAAGTCTCTGAGGGTGAGGCGGTTGTTGAACCCGACACGCGAATTCGTGAATCAGATTTACCGAAACATCTTGAGAATAATGGTACGCAATCCAGCAACAATGAAAGGATCGTAGATCGACTTACAGAAGACAACCAGCTTCTTCAGGCCTATAACCTATTACGTGGATCGCAGTTACTACTTCGCTAGAGACGAACTTCAATACCTGCATTTACCATGGCCACTTTCGCTTCGCCAATCGTATATTTCGCGAAGTGGAAGATACTCGCTGCAAGAACGGCCTCAGCGTGACCTTCAAGTACACCATCCACCAGATGATCAAGGTTCCCAACACCACCAGACGCAATCACAGGAACGGTCACGGAGTCCGCCACTGACCGCGTTAAGCCCAAATCGAATCCATCACGAGTACCATCTCGGTCCATCGAGGTCAGCAGAATTTCGCCCGCACCATAAGAAACCATTCGCGTCGCCCACTCGACCGCGTCGAGTCCAGTTGGCTTGCGTCCACCATGTGTGAAGATCTCCCACATACCAGGCTCAACCTGCTTTGCATCAATCGCGACCACAATGCACTGTGATCCGAACTTATCTGCTGCCTTTTTTACAAACTCAGGCTCAAAAACCGCCGCTGTATTAATTGAAACCTTATCAGCTCCAGCCAACAATAAATCGCGAATATTGTCTATATTCCGCACACCGCCGCCAACTGTTAACGGAATAAAGACCTCGCTCGCCATTCGAGATACCGTCTCGTATGTCGTTTCTCGATTTTCATGGCTAGCGGTAATATCGAGAAAGGTAATCTCATCGGCACCTGCCTGATTATATCGGCGGCTGACCTCCACTGGGTCGCCTGCATCGCGGATATCTTCGAATTGAACACCTTTGACTACTCGACCCTGGTCAACATCGAGACAAGGAATAATACGTTTTGCTAGCCCCATTTAGTTGGGCTCCGTTAGAGCGATGGCTTCGGCCAAGTCTAATGTGCCTTCATAAATCGCGCGACCTGTGATTGCCCCGATCACACCATCGGATTTGACAGCCATTAACTCAGTCACATCGTTTAAGTCTTTTAATCCGCCGGATGCGATCACTGGGCATCCTGTATCTCGAGCAAGCGACGCGGTTGCATCAATGTTGACCCCCGATAGCATTCCATCGCGACCAATGTCTGTATAGACAATAGAAGACACGCCGACATCTGCGAATCGTTTCACGACCTCGACCGCTGACACGGTACTCGCTTCTGCCCAACCCTCAGTAGCGACCCAACCATTTTTCGCATCAACGCCGACAATGATGTGCCCCGGAAACTGCTTACATGCCTGTGTTACGAATGCGGGTTCTTTTACGGCCTGTGTTCCTATAATGATCCAAGACAGACCGAGCGCTAAATACGCTTCGATAGTCACAAGATCACGGACTCCGCCACCTAGCTGGATCGGGAGTTCGGGATGCTCTGTAAGAATGCCCGCCACCGCTTCTCTGTTTTCAGGCTTACCAGCGAATGCCCCATCAAGATCAACCACATGCAAACGCTCTGCGCCTGCCTTAACCCATCGGGATGCTGTCGCAACCGGGTCATCGGAATAGACTGTCGCGTCGTCCATACGGCCCTGGCGCAGACGCACACAAGATCCACTTTTCAAGTCAATAGCAGGAATAATCAGCATGTCCCATCCCAAGTTAAAAAGTTTCGATAGAGACGAATGCCAGCATCATGAGACTTTTCCGGATGAAACTGGACAGCGAATACATTGGGCTTTGATAGCGCTGCCACGAATGGGGCGCCAAAGTGACAAGTCCCAGCGACACAGGTTGCCTTAGTATTTGCATAACGATAACTGTGCACAAAATAGAATCGGGTCCGGTCGCTGATCCCCGCCCACATCGGATGTGGGCGTTGAAGTAACTCATTCCAGCCCATGTGAGGTACTTTTAAAGGACGCCCCTCTGGACATTTCATGGATTTAGAGAATTGTGTAATTTGCCCCGGAAATACACCCAACGCGTCGACACCCGCGCTCTCCTCACCGAACTCTGTGAGAATCTGCATCCCAACACACACACCCATGAGCGGTTTTTCTTGAATAACGTCGAGCACGACTGAATCGAGCCCTCTGTCCTTAAGCCCATGCATGCAGTCACCCATAGCCCCGACTCCCGGCAATACGACACGGTCAGCGAAACGAATTTCATTCGTGTCGGAAGTCACGAGCACACGGCAGGAGCCCGCATGCTCTAGGGCCTTAGCCACACTATGCAAATTTCCAGACCCGTAATCAATTACGGCGACTGTTTGCGGCATTTAAAGCGACCCTTTGGTCGACGGAATAAGTCCACTCATGCGCGGGTCTGGGCTCAGCGCCATCCGTAAAGCACGACCAAAGGCTTTGAACACCGTCTCGATCTGATGGTGAGAATTATCACCTTTCAGGTTGTCGATATGTAAGGTCACCTGCGCGTGGTTTACAAATCCCTGGAAAAACTCGCGGAACAAATCAACATCGAAGCCACCCACAATCGAGCGTGTAAAGGGCACATCGTAAAACAAACCTGGACGACCAGAGAAATCGATGACGACGCGACTCAATGCCTCATCCAGCGGAACATAGGCGTGACCATAACGAGTCATTCCTTTTTTATCACCTACCGCTCCAGCAAACGCCTGACCCAAGGTAATCCCGACATCTTCGACCGTATGATGATCGTCAATCTGTAGATCGCCGGTCGCCTGGATTGATAAATCGACCAACCCGTGGCGCGACACTTGATCGAGCATGTGCTCGAAAAACGGAATACCTGTTTTAAACTCCCCGACACCGGTCCCGTCGAGATTTAAATCGATTTGGATCTGTGTTTCTAATGTATTTCGTTCGACTGAGGCAATACGATCTGCCATGGGCTGTTCCTTAAGCCGTGATAAACACCGTAGTATAACGGTACTAGGTCTAACTGACGACAGAGGGTGTCATGCGAATTATTAAAGTTCTGCTAATACTGGTGATGATTTCCGTCGTTACCCTGGCCGCTTCTGTGGCATATATCACCCAAGTCCTCGATCCAAATGACCTCAAACCAACGTTAGTCGAGACAGCAAAGAAACAGCAGATTTCCCTTCACTTAAATGGGAACATCACCTGGGCTTTTTGGCCATGGTTCGGGATCACTATGGAAGACGTTCAAGCCAGCTCAGCTACTTGGGAATTCGAGGCCGATCGATTAGAGGGCTCTCTCTCCATTATATCGGCACTTTCAGACACTGTTGTCATTGACGAACTGACCGTCATTTCGCCACAAATAAAGCTTGATCTTAACAACAACCCAGCCCCATCCAACACTGGGAATCCACCTAATACTGCAAACCGCACTATCCTAGTTAGGCAACTGGCAATTCGAGACGGTGAAATTACTGGGATATACCCAGGTCTGACAATGAGCCGATTTAATTTTTCGGTAAATTCGCTAAACCCAGCCACCGCCAGCAATCTCGATCTATCGACCTACATCGAATTCAAACAACGCCAAGCCCCATTAGAAGTGGAAGCTGAAATCATCCCAACAGCAGCTTTTGATGGACTTACCTTACGAGATGTCACACTAAGATCCCGTGAATTAGAGCTCGAATACTCCGGTTATCTGAGCGCAGTCAAATCAGGGCAATTCAGCGGTGAGGGCCAACTGTCGGTAGCTGAATTATCTCTCAGACAGTGGTTGAGGGCGGGCGATTTCCCTGTCCCACAAACGCGCGAACTCGATCGATTTAACCGTTTTTCTCTGGAGACTGGGCTCAAAGTGTCCAACGACCTACTCAGCCTACGACCATTCTCCCTCGAACTTGACCAGACGTCGATCGACGGACGAGTAGACGTCAACTTAAATCCTCTCAATGTCGATTTAGAGCTTTTGACCGATCAACTGAACCTCGATAGCTACTTACCGGCTAATTCACCAACGGGCACACAGCAACCAAGCACGCCCCGAGTATTACCAGGCACCTACAAACTCGATATCGGGTCACTAACAATCAGTCAGCGCACATTTACCGAAGCCGGAATAGATTTAGGTATCGGCGCAGATGAAATTACCTTGGGTCGCCTAGACGCGACTTTGTTTGGGGGCAAGCTTCGTGCCGCTGGTACACACCTCATCGCACCGCAGATCACTAATATCAGCGGTACAGTGGATGGACTCCAACTAGCGCAATTCGAATTTTCAAAACCACTCGACACCCTGTCTGGATCCCTACAATCGAGTTTTGATTTGAGAACAGCAGGTCGATCCATAGATGAGATGATGGCGTCAGTATCCGGATCTTTGCGTACAAAAATTGAGAATGCCTTCCTGGGACCATTAAACGTCTCAGACGCAATTTGCCAGACAGTGGCCGCACCAAGTAACCTCCGTACAGATACCGCAGACACACTAGCTCTGAGAGCAGACCTCCAAGAAGGGATCGCTGTCATCCAGTCGATGGACGCGACGGTCGCCAATCTTTCGATCCAAGGAAACGGACGTATCAGCCTCGTCTCTACCGCATCAAATATCCGAGGAACAGTGAAAATACCTGCCGGTGGTGCGATTGGTTCATGTGCAGCGCCCGAAATATTGCAAGGCGTCTCACTGCCCCTGTCGTGCCGAGGGCAGTTGCGCAACGAATCGCTGAGGTGCTCCCTAGATGAAAAAGCACTGGCTGATGCGATCGCAAACGCATCCGAGGAGGGACTGAAGAGACAAACTAACGAAAAACTGAAAGCTGCCCAAACAAAATTGAAATCATCTATCCAAGATGCTCTTGAGAAGACAGTCCCCAACCAAGGGGCTGAATTAATCAACAATCTCTTAGATCGATGATCCATAAATTTGCGCAACGGCTAGCCAACTGGCAGAAACAACACGGCCG
>JBMZTF010000037.1:0-11670 GCA_049623565.1 Litorivicinaceae bacterium | reverse complement strand
ACCAACGTCTCGCCAGTCAACGAGAGGAAGAGTGTATCTAAGTCAGAAACACCAGCATCGGCAATGAGCTGTTGAGGCGCGCCTTGAAGCAGCGTTTTTCCGTGGGACAAAATGACAAGCTCATCGCACAGGACTTCAGCTTCTTCCATGTAATGCGTGGTCAATATCAGTGTGCGACCGTCCGCTTTTAAAGCGGATACCACATCCCATAGGTCGCGACGAGATCGAGGGTCCAGGCCCGTAGTTGGCTCATCTAAAAATACGATTTCCGGATTATGCACCAGAGCCAAAGCAAGCAATAATCGTTGTCTCTGCCCACCCGATAGATGTCGTGAATCTCGATGAAGGAATTCCTGCAACCGGAACTGATCGATCAATTTATCCATCGGAACCGGATGATCGTAAAAACTCGAGAACAACTTGAGATTGTCATAGGGTGTTAAAAAATCTTGAAGCGCTGTTGCCTGGAACTGAATACCAACCCGTGTTTGATAATCAGATGGGAGCGGACCCCCGTAATATTGAACAGATCCTCGCGTTGGATCTTCCATCCCCTCGAGCATCGCAAGGGTCGTACTTTTACCCGCACCGTTGGGTCCGAGTAACCCAAAACACTCACCCTTTTCGATCTCAAAATCGAGACCAGCAACTGCTTTCACATCATCATAGGACTTCTCAAGACTCGTGACAGAAAGAATCACTTCAGGCATGTATCTTTCCTTCTTGTTTAAGCTCTCCATGACGAACCGTTAATGAGACTTCTTGACCGCGGAATGTGTTGATCGAAAGACTGTAAATGCACTCAATCCAATCACCCGAGCTTACAGGAGCCGGTTGATGAGGTTCGAGAGCCGAAAACCAAATAGCTCGAACTTGGCGACCTTCAACGAGCAAGGACAAACTCAGGTGCGTTTTCTCTTGCCCGACGGGACGTGCCGCGGCAACTTGAAAAACTCCGACAAAAATAGGTTGGTCAAATCCCCGTCCGAATGGACCAAGTGCCTCCATTTGTTCGATCCACGGGACACTCAGTTGCTCGGGGCGCAGTTCTCCATCGATCAAGAATCGAGGTTTGGGACCGATATCCGGATAGGTCGTTCGATAGATTTCTTGCAATTGGCGACTGAACCCAGCAAGCGTATCTTTACTGACAGTCAAACCGCAAGCCCCGGTATGACCACCATATCGCGATAGAGCTCCCGGCAACCTTGCGTTCACCGCATCGAGTAATGCTTTGGCATCAACACCTGGAACTGAACGCATTGAGCCCGTCAACATTGTCGGCTCATTTCCGGGAGTCAGAACAATCGACGGACGACCTTCTGTCTCGACCAAACGACTTGCAACAATCCCTTGAACACCTGGATGCCCATTTTCCAAAACGACGCATAGCACCAATCCACCATGTAAATGTTGCCGGCGAGCCAGTGGCTTGGCTTTTTCAATCATCTCCTTCTCTATCATACGGCGCGTTTTATTATCTGCATCCAAATCAAGAAAAGCATTGGTCGCCTCAGCCAAAGATTGCGCAACTAAGTACTCATAGCCTCGAAGCGAATGACCAATCCGCCCTCGGGCATTCAATCGAGGAGCCAACTGAAACGCCAAGAGTTCTGCGTTAATATCTCGCGATGCCTTTGTCAGTTGTGACACAGCCACCTGCCAACATGGACGCTGTTGCTTTCGAATTAACAAAAGGCCAGCTTTCACAACAGCTCGATTGGTTTCGCTTGAACCGAGAGAAACGCAATCGGCGACAGTACCAAGAGCCACATAGTCGAGGAGATCTCCCAGCTTTGGCGTATCCGTAGCGATCGCTTGCTGATCAATAAGCCCTTTGCGAACATGACTCATAACAAGCCATGACACCATACAACCAGCAATTGCCTTATCAGGATAGTGACAATCCACACGATTTGGATTGACAACAGCATAGGCACTTGGAGGTGGACCGTGAACAGAGACTTGGTGATGATCGGTCACTATGACATCAATTCCTGACGCTTTAAGTCTTGAGATCTGTGACTCATCAGATGACCCACAATCCGCCGAGATCAGCAACTGAGGCAATGGAGTACTTTCCAGCAACCGATCGACTAATGTCTCTGATATGCCGTACCCATCCTCAAGCCGATGTCCAATCCAATGCGTGACTTTTTGCATCGACACACCAAACCGCAACAGCGATTCGGTAATCACAGCGTGACTCGTTAATCCATCCGCATCGTAATCCGTTAACACGCCGATTCGCTCGTTTTGGACGACGGCGTATTGCAATCGGTCTGCTGCACGATCAATATCGGTAAGTAATGACGGTGGAGCGATGTGCTGCAGTTGGGGATCAAGAACCGCATCTAGAGGGGTATCACCGGTAATCCGACCAGCAACAACACGGGCGATTACAGGATCGAAACCACGAGAACGTGCCTCGGCAAAAACCGAGGCATCGATTGATCGTGACCCGCGCACTACCCCATCACAGAACGAACAAATGATTGAACGTCATTCAGATCGTTCTCAAGAACTGTATAGCGCTCTTCACGCTCGAGTAAATCCGTCATATCGGAAGGCAGCGGCACCTCATCGAAGCCCGCTTTTTGAACCGCTTCAGCGAATTTCGCAGGGTGGGCTGTAGCCAAAACAACCTTTACCATACCGCTCGGTGTGACTTGTAAGGCATCGACCCCTGTCGCTGTATGCGGATCGATGACCTCACCCGTCTCTTTAAATATACGGGAGATAGTCGCACAAGTTTGTTCATCATCGACAGCGTGCGCCGAGAAAAGGGCTTTTGCTTGATTGATGACTGAGTCATCCAACTGCACCGCACCTGTCTGGAATGAGTCCATAACTTGGGCCATTTTGAAACCATCGCGGCCATGGAGATCGAACAACAGCCGCTCGAAATTTGAGCTCACAACGATGTCCATAGATGGAGACAATGTTTTCTCAAGAGGCTTTCTGGATAAATCACCACGCAGCCCTCGAACCAGAGCATCGTTTGTATTGGTGGCCACTGTAAAATGTGCAATTGGGAATCCCATCTGTTTTGCGAGATATCCACCGAATACATCACCAAAGTTCGCCGATGGAACACTATAAGCTATCTCTCGCTCAAGAGCGCCCAGGCGGAGTCCCGCGTATATGTAGTACACCGTCTGTGCCATGATTCGAGCGAGATTAATCGAGTTCACTGCCAACAGACGACTTGGGGTAACAAACGCCTGATCCATAAACGATGCTTTTACAATCGCCTGACAATCATCAAAATTCCCCCTCAAAGCAACGTTGTGCACGTTGCTAGACAAAACGGTGGTCATCTGACGCCGCTGCACTTCACTCACACGTTGATATGGATGCAGAATAACCACATCGAGGTGATTTGAACGTCTCGCCCCTTCAATTGCAGCCGAACCTGTATCACCCGATGTTGCGCCCATAACAACACCACGCTCACCACGCTCTGCCAAAAAGTAGTCAAGAAGCCGGCCGAGTAACTGGAGAGCAAAGTCTTTAAACGCCAGCGTCGGTCCATGAAAGAGTTCAACAAGCCAAGTATCATGATTGAGCTGTTTCGTTGGCGCGATTGCTGAGTGACGGAATGAGCCGTAGGCGTCTTCAACCATCGACACAAAAGTCTCTCTCGGTATCGATCCATCGACAAACGGCCACATTACCTCGATCGCAAGCTCATCATAAGGAAGTGGTTGCCACTGCCTCAATGTGGCTTCAGAAATTGTAGGTAACGACTCAGGAACATACAGCCCACCGTCTGGGGCCAGACCCGTGAGCACGACGTCCTCAAAGTCTAAAACAGGGGCCTGACCCCGAGTCGATACAAACTTCAAGCGAAACCCCCAAGAGTCTCACAACGAATGACGACCGTGGTTCCCACAACGAAGGATTGTTGCTCTATCTGACCCAACGCAGCCAATACATCCTTCTCACGCACTTTGTGAGTCAATAGGATCAAAGCGACAGGCTCGCCTGCTACACCATCTTTTTGGATAACGCTCTCTAACGACACGTCATGCTCAGCTAGCGTTCGAGTAATGTATGCGAGGACACCAACCTCATCGCGCACCGACAACCGAACATAGAACGGAGAAACTGTTTCCTGGATCGGAAGGATTGGTAGATCATTAAGTTGGGCCGGTTGGAATGCCAAATGTGGAACACGGTTCGTTGGATCTGCTGTGAGGGCACGCGCCACATCGACTAAATCCGCCACGACAGCACTCGCTGTCGGTAGCGAACCCGCACCCGGTCCATAATGCAATGTTGAGCCGACAGCGTCACCGTGGATCTGTACCGCATTCATTACACCGTTCACGTTCGCCAACAGCTGTGATTCCGGAATCAACGTTGGGTGAACTCGCATCTCGATACCGCGCTCAGTGCGACGCGCAATACCCAAGTGTTTAATGCGGTAACCAAGCTCTTCAGCATAATCCAGATCCATCAAATCGATTGAGGATATACCTTGCGTATAAACAGAATCAAAGTTAAGCGGGATACCAAAAGCGATAGATGCGAGGATACAAAGCTTGTGAGCGGCATCGATTCCCTCAACATCAAACGTAGGATCCGCCTCGGCATAACCAAGTTCCTGCGCCTCAGCCAGTACATCTGCAAAATCGCGGCCTTTATCGCGCATCTCAGTCAAGATGAAATTACCGGTACCATTAATAATTCCGGCGAGCCAGCGAATCTGGTTGGCGGCCAACCCCTCACGCAATGCCTTGATGACAGGAATTCCACCAGCAACAGACGCTTCAAATGCGATCGTTACACCCCTCGCCTGCGCCCTTTCAAAGAGCAAATTTCCATGCTCGGCAATCAACGCTTTATTAGCAGTGACAACATGTTTGCCTGACTCGATCGCCGCTTCGATCAGCTCGCGCGCATAATCACATCCACCAATCAATTCAACGAACACTTCGACATCAGGATCGCGGGCAACATCCATCAAATCACGAGATACATTGATTCCCGACAAATCCACACCGTCACGGTCTCTTCGCGCACCAATGTGTGTAATCTGAATCTCGCGACCAACACGGCGAGATAGTTCCTGCCGATTATTCGCAAGTACAGTCAAAGTGCCCTGCGCAACAGTGCCGAGGCCAACGAGGCCAACAGAAATAGGTTTCAAAAATTTGTCCTTACAAAGTTTCTGTTATGGTCGATTCCATACGGAATAGACGTTTGATGTTGCGGAGCGCCTGGCGTGTTCGATGTTCGTTTTCGATCAACGCAAAGCGCACGTGATCGTCACCATACTGACCAAAGCCAATGCCGGGGCTCACAGCAACGTTGGCATCACGAATCAATTTCTTAGCAAATTCCAGTGACCCTAGGTCACGATATTGTTCAGGAATTCGTGCCCAGACAAACATCGTTGCTTTCGGATATTCGACCGGCCAACCTAGTGCGTTCAATCCTTCACACAGCACATCGCGACGTGATTGATACATATCGCGGATTTCATGAACACAAGTTTGATCACCTTCGAGTGCTGCGATCGCAGCCACCTGAATTGGCGTAAAAGTCCCATAATCGAGGTAGGACTTAATTCTAGCCAGCGCACCAATTAACTCTTTGTTTCCGGCAGCAAACCCAACTCGCCACCCCGGCATGTTGTAGCTTTTTGACAGCGAGAAGAATTCCACTGCAATCTGTTTTGCACCATCAACCTGCAAAATAGACGGTGCGATGTAGCCATCGAAGACAATGTCAGCGTACGCCAGGTCCTGGACTACCCAAATGTTATGTTCACGCGCGATCTCAACCACCCTCTCAAAGAAATCGATTTCCACACACATCGTGGTCGGATTTGCCGGAAAGTTGAGTACTAACATCTTTGGTCGAGGCCAGGAGGTCTCAATCGCTTTAACTAATTCGCTAAAGAAATCCTCACCGGGAAGAAGTGGCACGTGGCGGATATCAGCGCCTGCGATGACAAATCCATAGGGATGGATAGGATACGCTGGGTTTGGAACTAGTACCGCATCACCAGGCCCTAAAGTCGCCATGGCAAGATGTGCAAGACCCTCCTTCGATCCTATTGTCGTGATAACCTCGCTCTCCGGGTCTAGATTGACGTCATAACGGGTCTTATACCAGTTGGCCATTGCACGGCGAAGGCGAGGAATGCCCTTGGACTGAGAATACCGATGTGTGTCTTCGCGGTTCGCTGTTTCGACCAGCTTTTTGACAATATGTTCCGGCGTCGGCTGATCCGGATTTCCCATAGAAAAATCGATAACATCCTCGCCAGCCACTCGTGCTTTCTGACGCATTTCACCGATCACGTTAAAAACATAAGGAGGAAGACGCTCAATGCGCGGGAATCGTGTATCCACTCGATCAATACTCAGTTCAATTTAGACCGCAGATTGTAGCTTAAGAGCCCTGCTGATTCATGCGCTTTAACAGCTCCTTCCACGGCGCATACCCTGGCTGCATTTCACCATCTTCGAAAATAAGTGTGGGGGTTCCAGTGATCCCAAGCTTTTGACCCAGTTTGTATTGATCGGCAACTGGGTTGTCGCAGGTCGCAGGCTCTGGCATTTTTCCTGCCTTCGCAAGCGTCATCGTCACATTTTGATCTGTTGCGCAGTAGACAGACACATACTTTTTGTAGGAATCAGATCCTACACCTGCGCGTGGAAATGCCGCATAACGAACCTCCACACCATTCTCTTGAAGTTGCTCTATTTCGCTGTGCAGACGTCGGCAGTAACTACAGTCGATATCAGTGAACACAAGGAGACTATGTTTCACTTCACCTTTTGGAGAAAAAATAATCAGTTTTGACTCATCAATATTGCTGACTAATTCCCGAAGATCAGCACGACGGCCAACGTCAGTTAAATTTTTTACACCACCAGTATCGACTTTATACAAATCTCCGGCAACGAAATAAGAGCCTGTGGAATCGGTGTAGATGCGCTCACCCGTTTTCAACGTCACCTCGTAGAATGGCGTATCGTCGATCGGCTTTACAGATTTAATTTCGATCATTGAATTAATGCCCGTTATAGCTTTCTCAATCTGCGCTTGATCTGCAATCACAGTGACAGAGAACAAAGCTAACAACGAAACCAACCAACGCATATTCACTCCTCGCTTTACTAGTTGCCAGAGTGTAACTCAAGCGCGGGGATGATGTGCGGTGTGCAACTGCTTAAGGCGCTCTCTAGCTACGTGTGTATAGATTTGAGTTGTTGAAAGATCTTCATGACCTAAAAGCAATTGAACCACTCGAAGATCTGCTCCGTGGTTCACCAGATGAGTCGCAAACGCATGACGAAGCGTATGTGGACTCAAATGAACAGTGATCCCCGCAATGTGAGCAATGTGCCGTAATCGGTGCCAAAAAGTCTGTCTCGTCATGGGAGCGCCGGATCGCCCTGGAAATACCGCGGTCCCTCTAGGATCGGCAAACTCTGGACGCGCCTCACGAAAATAACGCTGAAGCCAATCCCTCGCCACATCGCCAAGCGGTACCAGTCGCTCTTTATTACCCTTACCTAGGACACGAATAGCGCCTTGCTCAAGGTTTATGTTAGACCTCTCCAGTCCACACAACTCAGTGACACGAAGACCCGACGCATACAGAACTTCCAGCATCGTCCTGTCTCTTAAACCAATCAATGTATCGGTATCCGGGGCCTCGAGTAAGCTGAACACATCACTCTCTGAGAGCGTCCTCGGCAAAGACCGACCCTTTGATGGTCTTTGGATCCGAGCCATTGGATCATCCTCTCGAAGCCCATGCCGAATTTGGTATTTGTAGAATCCGCGGAGAGCTGACAGTTTCCGCTGAATGGACGGGATTCTTAAGCCTTTTGAGAACAGGGACCCAATGAACCCATTTATATCCGCGTCAGTAAGCGCTTCAATCGTTTTATCGAGAGATCTTGCATAAGCACTAACACCCTCCAGATCAACTCGATAAGCGCGCAAGGTACTCTCGGATAGACCGCGCTCTAAATAGAGCGCATCCAAATAGGCATCGAGATCGGAGCGCATTACCATAAAAAAAGGTTAACACGCCAAGTCGCTATTTTTTAGAGAGCCAACATTTTTTCTTAGTTCGCTGTCTCACGTGTAAAAAATGACAAGACCGGCTAGTTAGCGCCAGCCTTTTTGTCTCAAGAGTTTGAAAGCACAGAGGGCTTGCGCACCAAAACAGACGTACTTGGTTGGCGTCACCTGTGGGACCAACTACTTGGTATCCAACTTTTCCTTTATTCGTGCTGCCTTACCAGACAGCTCACGTAAGTGATACAGCTTCGCTTTGCGAACGTCACCACGACGCTTGACAGTGATCGAGTCAACCAACGGTGAGTGCAGTTGAAACGTTCGCTCAACGCCGACACCATGCGAAATCTTACGCACAATGAAACTCGAATGCAGACCACGGTTCGACTTTGCAATCACAACCCCTTCATAGGCCTGCAAACGCTCACGCGTACCCTCTTTCACCTTCACCTGAACCACAACCGTGTCTCCCGGCGCGAACGCAGGTAGGTCTGTCTTAATTTGCTCATTATTGATTGCTTCAATGATCGGATTCATGCTCACAGCTTTGACTCCCTAATAAATTCATCCAAAAGTACCTGGTCTCCCGCAGATAGCTTCTGCTTTTCCAATAGCTCGGGTCGACGTAACCACGTCCGACCCAGTGCCTGTTTGCGGCGCCACTTGGCAATGTCGCCGTGATGCCCACTCAGCAACACATCCGGAACTCTCAAACCCGCAATGTCTTCGGGTCGGGTGTAGTGAGGGCAATCCAGCAGCCCATCGCTGAACGAGTCCTCTGCCGCGCTACTTGCATGTCCAAGAACGCCAGGAACAAAACGGCTCACTGCATCAACAACCGCAATGGCTGCTGGTTCCCCTCCCGAGAGCACAAAGTCTCCCAGCGAAATCTCCCGATCAATGTCGAGCTCAATCACTCGTTCATCAATCCCCTCATATCGACCACAAACCAGAACCAGTTCAGGTAGTCCAGCCAATTCATGGACCAAGGCCTGAGTCAATGGCTCTCCCTGGGGGCTTAAATACAGCACCGGCGCCTTTGAGAGCGCCGCTCTCGCGTCTGCAATCGAGGCTCTCAGAGTCTCGACTTTCATCAGCATCCCAGGCCCTCCACCGTAGGGCCTGTCATCCACAGTTTGATGCGCGTCGCTGGCGTACTCTCTGGGATTGAAGGTTACCAGCTCAACCAATCCTTTGCGTAACGCTCCCCCGACGACTCCATGACCCAACGCATCGGCCACCATATTTGGGAACAGTGTTATGACGCCCCACCGCATTAAAATAGGGGGTCCCAATCAACTCGAATCAAGCGCTCAGCCAAATTCACGTCAAAAATAGTCTGGCTGATAAATGGTATTAACCGCTCTGTTCGGTCAATACTCTCAGCGTCACCCCGAACAACCAACACATCGTTGGCGCCCGTCGGCATTACCATTTTGACAACACCTAGCATCTCGTTCCTAAGTGTTTTTACGCGACACCCCTCGAGGTCACGCCAATAAAACTCATCATCACTAAGTTCAGGAAGGTGGCCTCTGCCCACTTCAACTAAACAGTTCACCAGCGACTCAATGCTGGTTCGGTCAGTAAAACCGTCTAATCTCACTACATAGCACTTGTCGCGCCGCTTCCACTCTTTGGGGGCTGTTTCCACGCTATCTATCGCTGGCCGACCGGTTACTCGGTCAGCTGATCGTGTTAACACCCACGGTGTCCATCCGAACACTGAAGCCGGGTCGTCAGTGAAACTATCCATCCAGACCCAGCCATTTAGGCCATAGGGAGATCGGATCCGCCCCACAACCATCCGAGCAGACATTAAGCTGCCTGTCGCGCGTCCTTGAGCAAGCGCTTCACGCGATCTGAGGTCTTCGCACCCAATCCAAGCCAATGATTAACTCGCTCAAGGTCCACGCGCAGCCGCTCTGCTTGACCTCGTGCCATTGGGTCAAAGAATCCGACACGCTCAATGAAGCGACCATCACGCGCGTTTCTATGATCCGTCACCGTCAGATGATAGAAAGGACGCTTCTTAGAACCGCCGCGTGAAAGACGAATCGTAACCATGTTCTCGTAATCCTATCTTCGTTCTCGTAAGAGCCTTACATTTAGAGGCGCGCAATGATAATGACTTTGAGTCTAACTTACAACCGCGGCATACCACCTGGGGGCATCATTCCAGAGATACCGCGCATCATTTTCTGCATACCACCTTTTTTTCCAACTTTTTTCATCATTTTCGACATCTGTTTATGCTGCTTTAAAACTTTATTCACCTCTTGAACATCAGTCCCAGAACCATTGGCGATGCGCTGTTTGCGGGAGCCGTTGATCACATCGGGGTCGTGGCGCTCCGCCGGCGTCATTGAATTAATCACAGCCTCCATGCGAACAAACTGCTTGTCGTCCACTTGATTCTGCATTTGGGTACCCATCTGCCCCATCCCTGGCATCTTTTCCAGGAGCGCCTTCATGCCACCCATGTTTCGCATTTGCTGCAACTGGTCCCTAAAGTCTTCCAGACTAAACCCTTTCCCCTTGAGGACCTTTCTGGCGACCCTTTCGGCTTTTTCTTTGTCGAGTTTTTGCTCAGCTTCCTCAATTAAACCGAGAATGTCACCCATCCCTAGAATTCGTGAAGCAAGGCGGTCAGGATGAAATGCCTCCAGTCCATCGACTGTCTCACCAACACCCATAAACTTGATCGGCTGACCGGCAATCATTTTTACGGAAAGCGCCGCGCCGCCACGAGCGTCACCATCCGCTTTAGTCAAAATCACACCAGTCAAAGGAAGTACGTCAGAAAAAGCTTTAGCTGTATTTGCAGCATCTTGACCCGTCATCGCGTCAACAACGAATAAAGTCTCGACTGGATTCAGCGCTTGATGAAGACCCGAAATTTCTTTCATCATGTCTTCATCGATACCCAAACGTCCCGCAGTATCAACAAGAAGCACATCGTAAGCCGCAGACTCTGCCTTTTGCAGAGCAGCTTGCGCTAGTGCAATTGGACTCTGATCGGGAGTCGTCGGATAGACCTCAACCGCAATCTGCGCACCAAGTGCCGCAAGTTGCTCAATAGCGGCTGGCCGATACACGTCAACGCTGACCAACAAGACTCTCTTCTTTTCTCTTCGGGTGAGTAGTTTGGCGAGCTTTGCGGCCGTTGTCGTCTTACCAGCACCCTGTAAACCTGCCAACAGAATAACCGCCGGAGGACGCTGCGCGAGGTTCAATGACTCCGACGATCCACCAAGAATAGCCTCGAGTTCGCTCTGAACAACCTTCAGAAACTGCTGGCCAGGTGTAAGACTCGCTCGCACCTCACGACCTAGCGCACGCGTACGAACCTGCGACACGAATTGTTTAACGACAGGCAAGGCAACATCGGCCTCTAGCAATGCTTTGCGGACTTCTTTCAGCGTACTAGCTATATTGTCTTCCGTAAGACGGGCTTTTTTGCCCATGGACTGTAATGTCTTCGATAGACGTTCACTTAAAGAATTAAACATATGATCTCTTTAGCCTGAAGTTCTAACGCACTATGATAACTAAAAATCGACTTAGAGTAGGATGATGTCTTTATTAGTTCCGGGGTTACTTGCGACTTCCGTACTGTTT
>JBMZTF010000036.1:0-11680 GCA_049623565.1 Litorivicinaceae bacterium | reverse complement strand
TGCGAGTCTCTTTCCGAGCGAGATCGCTGTTCCAGGGTTGGATGACGGACGGACAGGATTTGTGGCGACAAGTGCTATTGGCTCGCCATCCGTGCCGCGGATTTCGATGACCCTAAATCAAATCGTGTCCGCCGAGCTTATAGTTTTGCTGGTGAGCTCGGTTGCCAAGAAAGACAAGGTGATGGATGGTTTGGAGTCAGTGAGTCCGATGAATCCAGTCAGTTATCTCTTCGCATCGAGCCATCCTATCTTGGTTGTCTGGCCCGATGGTGAAATAGTCACCGTACGCAACGGAGTCATGCATGAGTCGTAACGACGCGGTGAGGACCGTTCTTCGGGCAATTGAGACACGTAGTCAAACAACACGTACGCGCTACCTTGGTGCCATTCAAAAGATGGCTGATGCGTCTGATTCTGATCGTGGCCAGGTCGGTTGCTCCAATCTTGCACATGCGGCAGCTGGTGCGCTCGAGGACCAATCCAAGCTACTAACTGTCGACACCACCCGTGCAAAGAACCTGGCTATTGTTTCTGCCTACAACGACATGCTGTCTGCCCATCAGCCCTATGAAACCTACCCCGATCTGATCAAACAGAAAGCCAGATCGCTTGGGGCGATGGCTCAAGTTGCCGGTGGTGTGCCCGCTATGTGTGACGGGGTCACACAAGGACGTCCCGGCATGGAGCTGTCGCTTTTGTCTCGTGACGTGATTGCGATGTCGACGGCAGTTGCACTGAGTCATAATGTCTACGACGCCGCCGTGGCGCTTGGCATTTGCGACAAGATTGTTCCCGGTCTTTTGATGGGTGCCTTGTCGTTTGGTCACTTGCCGACAGTGTTTATCCCGGCCGGTCCGATGCAAACAGGGACCAGTAACGAATCGAAATCTCAGGTTCGTAAGGCGTTTGCCAAAGGCGAGGTGGGTCGCGGGGAGCTTCTTGCTTCTGAGGCTGCCGCTTATCACAGCCCCGGTACCTGTACATTTTATGGGACAGCTAACTCAAATCAGATGTTACTGGAGATGATGGGTGTCCAGCTCCCTGGCTCGAGCTTTATCAATCCAGGCGAAGAGATCCGAGGTTTGTTGACCGACGCGGCCGTCGAAACAGCCCTGCGCGCGTCGCGTGGAGGCGATCAGTACTTGCCGATTGGGCTTGTGATCGACGCGCGGGCGATAGTGAACGCAATTATTGGGCTGCATGCGACTGGTGGTTCCACCAATCACACGATGCATTTGATTGCGATCGCTCAGGCTGCCGGCTTATCGGTGACCTGGGACGACTTCGATGCCTTATCTAAGGTGACCCCCCTGATTGCCCGTGTGTATCCCAATGGGTCTGCCGATGTGAATCACTTCCATGCCGCGGGGGGGATGGGTTATGTCATGCGGGAGCTACTGGATTCCGGGCTGTTGCTTGGTGATGCGTTATCGATGACCGGAAATACGATCGCCAACAGTATCTCGGAGCCCGTGATGACTGAGGGCGCTCTGCAGTGGGTTGCTCCGCAAGGAACATCACTCGACCCATCTATTTTGAGGCCTGTTTGTTCCCCGTTTCAGGAAACAGGCGGGCTCGTACATTTGACCGGTAACCTCGGTGAGGCAGTCATCAAGACTTCTGCGGTTGACGCCGAACGGCACGTTATAGAGGCCCCATGCATGGTGTTTGACAACGAAGACAACGTGAAGGCTGCCTTTCAGGCGGGTGAATTGAATCGAGACGTGGTTGTCGTTGTCCGCGGTCAGGGGCCAAGAGCTAACGGGATGCCGGAGCTCCACGGCCTGACCCCATCATTAACCATCTTACAAGATCAGGGATATCGTGTGGCTCTGGTCACTGACGGCCGCATGAGTGGTGCCAGTGGGAGAGTCCCGGCCGCGATCCATGTCTCTCCTGAGGCGAAGGATGGTGGGCCGCTCAGCCGGATCGAGACCGGCGACGTGATTCGGTTGGACGCAACCATCGGTGAACTCACTGCATTGGTTGACGAAGAGACATTGAGTGCCCGTCAGCCTGCGGCGGTAAACGAACCAGAGTATCCGGCGCCTTGGGGACGGTCACTCTTTTCAACAATTCGGCATCAGGCCGGCCCAGCAACATTAGGTGGCGGGTTACAGTTACTCTCGGAGACCTAATGCATACTGTTTTACATGAGGCGCTCTCGCGCAGTCCCGTCATGCCTGTGCTGGTGATCCCTGAGATTTCGATGGCGGCGCCTTTGGCTGAGGCTTTAGCCGCGGGTGGCTTAACTGTTTTTGAGATTACGCTCCGTACCGATTGTGCGCTGGATGCCATGGTTGCGATGAAGCGGGTAGTGCCCGAGGCACTGATCGGAGCAGGTACTGTGACCAACGCACATCGAATGCGAGAAGCGAAAGAATATGGTGCTGACTTTGTTGTGAGCCCAGGCACGACTCAAGCTTTGTGGAACGCGGGCATGGAACATCAACTGCCCATCCTTCCAGGGTTTTCAAGCGCATCTGAAGCAATGGCGTTGATGGAGTTGGGGAGTCATTGCGGAAAATTTTTCCCTGCCGAGGCGTCCGGTGGTGTGAACTATTTGAAGTCTCTTGCAGGTCCGTTACCTGATTTTCTGGTGTGCCCAACCGGTGGCATCAAAGCGGAGACAGCAGGTAATTATCTCGCATGTCCCAACGTATTGTGTGTCGGTGGAAGTTGGATCGCGCCAGGTGATTTACTAGCTCAAGGTGATTACGTTGAGATCGAGGCACGTGCTCGCTTTGCTGCTTCTCTTTAATTTCGCTGGAGCGGCTTCTCAAAGACTTGGTAGTGACCTGTTGTGAATCCTTGGTTCAGATAGGTCGAGTGTGCCTTTTGATTTGTCGCATCTGCATAGAGTCTTAGCTCTACCACTGAGTTGTCTCTTGCCTCGGTGGTGACCTTATCCAAGAGCGCCTTGAATACGCCTTGTCGGCGGGCATCTGGCCAAACGTACACGCTCTGTATCCACCAAATTTGGCCGTTTCGCCAATCAGACCACTCGTAAGTAACCAGAATCTGCCCAATGATCTGATCTTCAAGGCTTGCGACCCAGTAGATTCCTTTATTGCCGTCTTCGAGAATTGCCGTGATTCCCGGTCCTAGCTTCGCTTCTGATAGCTCGATACCTTCGGTCTCATTGGCGATTGAGCGGTTTCCTTGGATGAGATACCGAAGGTCTTTAATTGTTGCGCGGCGGCACTGGATCATGTTGCAGTTGCTCAAAAGTTATACATCAAGGGAAACGGAGACCAGTATGGCTAAGAACGGGCAGTCCCTCAAACTCGAACTCATATCTTCGAGCCGAAAATGGATGAAGTACCGAAGGGTGGAGGAACCCAATTGCTTCTCACGACAGATCTAACAGGCTATGGCTAAAGTATAGACTTTAAGTCAGCGCACAATATATCCGATGGTATTTTTCTTCTTGGGTCCATGGCTCTGTGACGCAATAAATTTGACGATCGCTATTGTCACGGTAGGTTGAATCCGAATAGTTCTGCGGGGTTATGGACTAATAATTTTTCGTGATGCTCAGATGAAACCCAATCTAAAGCTAGATCTAGAAGATCCATATCATTGGGACAATCTTCTTGTGATCTCGCACTGTTATGGGGCCAGTTTGTTCCCCAAATGATGCGCTCGGGTGCGTGATCGGCAATTAAGCTAGCAATCAAGGCGACATCTGTGTAATGAGGTGCGCCGATCGCCGACGACTCATAGCACCCGGCGAATTTGTACCAGCAGTTGCCTCGATCAATCAGCTTTTTTAGGCAATCTATTTCGATGGAGTTTGGACCTATGGGCTTAAAAAATTTGCCATGGTGATCGATCACAAAATTAGATTTTAGATTCACCAACGTTGAAAATTTTTCAGTAATAGTGTTCCCATCGAACTGCACCGAAATCATCAGTTCGTTGGCGGAGGTTTTCTGATCCAAATCCTTTATGTAGGAAAAATCATACGCGCCGCCTGGTAGATCCATTATCCGTGCTCCGACGACCCTTCTATCTGTCAGATCCATTAATGCATGGTCGGTAATATTTGGAGAAATTGCTGCAACCCCGCGCGCATCGATTCCAAACTTTTGTAAGACGTGGAGCAGACAATCATTATCCCGTTGATAAGCATTGGCTACAGTGATAACTGTTTTTGCAATACCCAGCCAACTACAAAGTTTCCGATATTGCTTTTCATCGGGCATGCCGATAGGTAGACCGGGCCCACCAGGCATCGCTGGGAAATCTGGGGCATAGATATGATTTTGTGTATCGACAATTCCCTCGGGAAGGAAATGCCTGGATACGCGTCCAGTAAGAGTGCGTTCAATACTCACGGTTTGTATTTGAAGCGTTCTAGAGATTCACGACAGATCTCTATCCCAAGCCCTGGTAGATCGGGTATTTTCATTGTCCCTTGCTGATGCTCTAGATGCTTTTTGAGAATCGCCTGTCTGAAAGGGTTTTCGGTACGATCAAATTCAAAAATTGGCTCTAAGGGTTCCCGTCGGCATGGTGCGAACGGTATAGCGGCGATCGCTTGTAGGCTTGCAGCAATTTGGACCCCTGTACCCCAAACATGAGGGACTACCCTCACACCGTTCATTTGAGCATAGTCGACCACCCGTTTGAACTCGGAGAACCCGCCGACGCCACATACGTCTGGCTGAATAATATCTACAGCGCGAGCCTCTATAGCCGCTTTAATGGCCCAACGTGCGTGCCAAGTTTCACCACCAGCGACTGGTATTGGTTGCCTCGCTCGTACCTCATTGTAAGAGTCTAATAACTCCGGCAATACCGGTTCTTCAAACCAATCGATGTTATAAGAATTTGCAGCTCGACCGACCGCTACTGCCTCTGTCGCGTCGTAGCCGTGGTTGGCGTCAATCATGATCCTCATGTCTGGACCGACAGCATCGCGAACGTGTTTGATCAACTCCAAGTCCTCGTCCGCATTAAAACCAATTTTGAGTTTGACCCCATGGAAGCCTTCATTTTTGTAGCGAAGAACTTCAGCAACAACGTCGCTGATACGATCGACTCCCTCGCGCCGAAATGCGCCTGTTGCATATGCTGGGACTGATTCTCTGAACCGTCCCCCGAGTAGTACGGAGATCGGTTGACTGAGAAGTTTTCCTTTGATGTCCCATAGCGCTACGTCGATGCCAGAAATGGCAGTAACCGTGACACCTCGTTGCCCCTGATCTCGGTAAGTGTGATACAGATCAAGCCAAACCATCTCTGTGTCTAACGGATTCTTTCCGATGAGTCGGTTTTTCATTTGATCGACGATTGCAGCATTTATCGGCGCTGGGCCCAAGCATTCCCCCCAGCCAACTGTTCCGCATTCGCACTCAACTTCGACAAGTATATGTTGTCGGCGGTTAAAACTCGTCGAGGCGCTTTCGAACGCTGTCTCCAGTTCGTGGTCTAGGATGTGGCTTTGGACACTAGAAATTAGAGTCATAAAAGCGTCAACCCTAAAATTGCCTGAGTAGGTTTTTGTCGCGGATCGGTTCGACTTGCAGGAGTTGGCTTGGCATGATGTTGCAAGTATTACACTCGGGCCCAAAAAGTTTGACGTATTCCGAGAGGTCTGCGAGCCACTGCTTTAGTCCCTCTCTTGGCGAAGTTACTTCAAAACATACTCTTTCCAGGCCAACAGTTTCAATTATTTGATCGAAAACTACTTTCGCTTGATCCTGTTGAATCTCAAACTCCTCGTGATCTAAAACTATGTACTTGGCACCATCATCGAGAAAGGGCGTTGCGGTGTTAAGAATTTCTTCCGCTGATGAGGCATGATCTGGGCTTCCTTCTTTCCAGTTCCTGAGTGGATGATGCTCGTACATAAACTGCATCGAGTTTTCTATTGCGAAGCGTCTCCACTGTATCCATTGTTTTTCGCTCACATCGTTGCCCGTGTTCATAAACTCCATCAGCGAAAATCCGAGGTTTCGCGCGTGCCTGATCGACTCTTCGACGCAGTTTTTTTTATAAGCAAACTTAAAGTATGTGTGGTCCAAGTATGGTTCTACACCGAAGTCCCTATAAAGTTTTATTTTTTTTGAGAGCCACTCTGGAGGAGAGTACAGAACTTGAGGAGTCGTGAGCTTTGCATAATCAATCCTGTCAGCGGCTACTTGCAAGAAGTCGTCTAATTCTAACAGTCCCATCCTCTCAAGATAGTGGGGAGCCTCATGGTAACCAACATCTTTGATCCAGGTTTGTCGAAGTTTTCTCGGTTTCTGTTTGAGCTGTACCGCAGGAAATCCTGATTCAGGGTTTTTACTATCCATATGTTTTCCATGAAATTCTATTTTTGAGACCGGTCTCAATAAAAACACCCGGGAAACGCTATGTCAAATCGATGTATGTTTAGTCGGTAGTTAATTAAAATCTATTGGAGAAAAATGGTGGGCTCTAATTACAAATGATCCGGATTTTTGTAAGGTATCGCTGTCCCGAATTATCGACGTCCGCGTTCAATGAGCAATCCTATGAAAAAAGTTCCCACGCTTGTTGACGTTGCAAAACTTGCAAATACGTCTAAAGCCACCGCCGCTCGTGTTTTTAGTCGAAGTAAATCAGCAAATGTTAAGCTGGAGACCAAGGCTAGGATTCTCGAGGCGGCGGATAAATTGGGGTATTCCCCCAACTTGTCCGCGGCAAGCCTGCGATCAAAAAAAACATACCTTATAGCCCTATGTATTCATGACATCACCAATCCTTCATCCCCCTCGTTGATCAGAGGAATCCAAGACGAGCTTGCACAAAATGGTTATGACCTAGTCGTCTTTAATAGCGATTGGGATCCTTCTAAGGAGAAGAGGAATTTACAGGCGGTAGTACGGAATCAGCTGGATGGTCTGATTCTTCAAGATCCGTCAGCTGAGCTTGATGTTTCAGAGCTCCCCGACTTGCCCTCGGTTATTCTGACTAGCAACAACGTATTCTCATCTGTGCGCAATACTGTTAGCACCGACACAGTCGGAGGGGTAAAGAAGGCGCTTACCTATCTCCACTCGATGGGTCACGAACGTATTGGAATTTTACTGGGCGGATCAGTTTCCCAAATCACCAATCGTAAAAGAGCCTACTTGGATTTCTACCAGGATGCTGGGTTAGAGGTTGAACAAAGATTGATTGTAGATGTGCCGTTTAAGACCCGGGCGAGCGATACATTTCTGATAGCAAAAGAGCTTATCGTTGATCTCATGCGTTCATGGAAACGTCCTTCAGCAATTTTTGCATCCAACGATATGCTTGGTTTGGCCGCGCTACAAATGGCACAGATTGAGGGTTTAGAGGTTCCGCGAGATCTGTCGGTTGTTGGGATGGATGATTTATTCTCAGCCGAGAGTGCGTCGCCGGCCCTAACATCAGTTTCTAAACATCGGTTTGAGGTGGGTGCCCGGGCTGCTAAAAATCTGCTTAACCAGATTAATAGTGACGGCTCAGCGGCCAAAGAGGTAGTAAATGAGTGCGTTGAATGTTCCTTGGTGATACGGGATTCCAGTGGGCCAATGAGGAAACGTGAGGCGTGATTCGCGCGCTTGACTATCCGGTAAGTCTTTTGGTAGTTTTTTTGTAACGATCGATTTTTCGTTTTTTTTAATCAAAAATGAGACCGGTCTCAATAATTATAGAGTTGTGTTTGTAGAGCCGGGAGGCTTAGTTGGCTTTAGAGAACAGCGTTCCGTGGGGTATCTTTTTAGTTCTCCTCAAGGAATGTTTTCCGTCAGCCAGAAGAATAATATGGAGAAAATAGCATGCGTAATCTCATAATTTGTTTATTGGTTTCATGCTTCGCATGGTCACCAAATGTGTCCGCAAACCTGGACCTTTCTGGAAAAACGGTTACATGGATAATTCCTTTTAAAGAGGGAGGTGGTACAAGTCGGTTTGCCCGTTTCTTACAACCCTTCCTGACGAAATATCTGCCAGGTAATCCAACGGTCCAGATCCAGCATATTCCCGGTGGCGGTGCCATCAAAGGCTCCAATTATTTCCAAAAAAATGCGAAGCCAGATGGCACATATCTTTTCGGATGCTCAACGTCCGTAATAGTGAACGTCGCTACTGGCAACCCATTAGTGGAATACAATCTCGGGGCTTATAAGCCAGTATTGTTATTACCTCAAAACACTCATTGGTTTACTCGTAGTGATTTAGCAAGCGGAACAAGCGATATTTCTAAATTGCGGGAAAGTGGTCTAGTTCTTTATGCGTTGAAGACTCCAGCATCAGCAGATTTATTTCACATCTGGGTATTTGACAAGCTCGGCATTAAAAAAGCGCGACCAATTCCAGGGCTGTCGTCTGGCGAGGGTTATCAAGCATTTTTGCGTGGAGAAATCCACTTGAGTTCCCATGGTGCGGCCAACTACGTCAAGAAAGTTAAGCCCGAAATTGAGAAAGGAAAGGTTGTTGACGTTATGACGCTCGGTATCGTAGGCGCAGACGGAAGTATTTCCCGAAACCCACTCGCCCCTGATGTTCTCACCTTCCCCGAAATGTATGAAAAGGTAAATGGTAAGAAGTTGGCCGGCGCGGATTTGGAGGCTTACTATTCGATTGCAGCTGCCTGGGCTCAGGCATCTAAGTCAATGCTACTGCCGGAAGGAACGCCTGACGCTATTGTCCAGGCGTATCGGAAAGCTGTCACGGCGATGGTAAACGATCCAGAGTTCAAAGAGAAAGCGACCAAGGTTCTGGGGCCCTACCCGCTGATAATTGGTGATGAGGCTGGTCCTATCCTTAAAAAGGCTGCGATTTTCTCGGACAGCACAAAGGAGCAGTTAAATGCGGTCCTGAAGAAGAATCGTTTTGTCTATCGAGTGCAATGATTAGGACTCCGCTGCTGGATGTCCAGCAGCGGAATTCTCCAAAATTATGGAACAGTTCCTTTCATCTCTGAGTCAGCTCTTCGAGATTAGTCATCTCTTATTTTTATTCGGGGGAACGCTCTTAGGGCTGACGGTTGGGATACTGCCTGGGCTTGGGGGCACCTCTGGTTTGGCTCTCGTGCTTCCTTTTGTGTTCGCGTTAGAACCTTCTCATGCATTGGCCATGATGATAGGTGTCCTGGCGCCAACCACCACATCGGATACATTCCCGGCAGTCCTCATGGGTGTGCCAGGCACGTCAGGTTCGCAAGCCACGGTGATGGATGGATTTCCTTTGTCTAAACAGGGGATGGCGGCGAGAGCTTTGAGTGCAGCATTCTTGTCTTCGCTATTGGGCGGCGTGTTCGGCGCGGTGGTTCTATCGGTCTCAATCTATTACGCGATACCAATTATCATGACCTTTGGATTTGGTGAACAGTTTCTCCTCATTGTTTTAGCTCTTTTGATGGTCGGCGCCTTGACTGGAGACAATTTTGTAAAAGGGATAACGGCCTGTTTCCTAGGGTTGATAATCGGCTCAGTAGGATCTGCCCCGATCACTGGTGATCCTCGATTCACTTTCGATACGCTTTACCTTATCGAGGGTATCCCGCTTGTAATTGTTGGCTTGGGTTTATTTGCGATACCGGAAATCGTTGGCTTATTGGACAATAAAGGTGCAATCGCGAAATCACTTCGAATCGAGAGTGGTTGGCTTACCGGGATAGGTGATGTCTTTAAAAATTGGTGGCTAGTACTCCGGTGCTCGACACTCGGCTGTGTGGTGGGAGCATTACCGGGGCTAGGCGGTACGGTGGTTGACTGGATCGCATACAGCCATCTGAGACAAACCAGTAAAGATACTTCTCGGTTGGGCAAAGGAGATATTCGAGGGGTGATCGCCCCAGAGTCGGCGAATAATGCTAAGGAGGGCGGTGCTCTAATTCCAACGTTGCTCTTTGGTATTCCAGGGTCGGGTAACAAAGTGCTACTTCTGGGAGGATTCATTCTTGTCGGGATCGAGCCCGGGTTGGATATGGTGACCACACATCTCGACCTGACGTATCTGATGATTTGGTCATTGGCGGTAGCCAATATTTTGGGTGCTGGCCTATGTATCGGTTTTGCACCGCATATTTCAAAACTTACTCTGATCCGATATTACATCCTCGCCCCGGTGATGATTACGCTAATATTCTTTGCTACCTATAACGTGAACCGTGACTGGTACGACTTCATAGGACTTCTAGGTTTTGGTCTAGTGGGGATCACCTTCAAGCATTATGGCTGGTCCCGACCCGCGCTGTTGATCGGTTTTTTTCTTTCGTCGAAAGTTGAGTTGTTGAGTTATCAGACACAGGCCGTTTACGGGCTATCATTTTTGTATCGACCAGTCGCGATAACTTTGATCGTGTTGTGCTTTGCCACGATTTTTTTATTGTTAAGACAGCGATTCAATACCAACTATGACTCGCGTTCGATTCAACATAAGTCAAAGCAAATTTGTCTATCGCTTGTTTTGATGTGTCTGCCTCTGGCTGTCATGTGGGATGTGTCAGGTATACCAGATTTTAGAGCAACACTTTTTCCGATAGGTGTGTGCCTGATATCAATTTCGCTTTTGATTTTGATATTCGCTGTCCAATTAGCCGACCTGAGAAAGCCAGCGTTCGCGAGCAGTGGCTTCCTCCGGTTCGTTAATACAAACATCTATGAAAATGTAGCGGGCTTCAATAATCAGTTATATTACTATTTGAGCATACTGGGCTATCTGGCAATGAATTTTATCTTCGGTTTTCCGATAGCTTCGGTACTCTTTATCAACCTGTTTATTTTGTTTCATGATAAGCAGGATCTAAAAATCTCTCTTTCTATCTCACTCTCGCTCCTCTTTATTTTATGGATCTTATCGTCATTGCTCACGCTTCAGTTTCCCAATGGTTTGCTTGGGACAGTTATCGATATGCCGTGGTGGTTGGGCGGAGAACTCAACTAGGATTTACTAAAGGAACATACGAATGACTGAATTATCTTTTCCTAACCTCCCGTTTCTCGAACGCGAAAAGAAACCGAGGGAGACGGGTATTAATTACGTAAGAGCCCCCGTGTTAGTAGGGCAATGTATTGATGATTACTTGCTGGCCTACAGTGACATCGTTGATATTTTTAAACTCTCTGGAAAGCAGGCCGGCCAGATGTCTCGGAGCTCGTTAATACAGTTCCTCGACACATGTAAGTCCAACAATGTGATGATTTCTATCGGTAATCCGTTGATGGATATGGCACTAAATGGTGGTCGCAAGGTGGTCGATGATTATCTCGACAGGGTTGTCGACTATGGGGTCGATATTATTGAAATTTCGAGCATTGCCAGGTCGGCGGATGATGACGATATATGCCGCTTAATCGATGTAGCTTCCAAGCGAGGTTTGAAGGTAATAAACGAGGTAGGGGTCGCCTTCGCTCATTCTGAAGTGCAGGACAATATGATTTTTAGCGAGAGATTGGGTCGACAGATACAACGATTTTTAGACGCGGGTTCTTGGAAAATTCTATTGGAATCTGAGGGTATTACGGAGAACTTGGAGAAAGACAAATTTAGGTGGCAATTAATCGATCGGCTTCTCAGTCCACTAGCATTATCACAATTTATGGTTGAGGCGGATGATCAAGATGTCTTGAGTAAATATATAGAAATATATGGTCCAAATATAAATATGATGGTTGATTACTCGAGGGTGCTCAAAATGGAGGATGCTCGGACCGGCCACGGTCCAAGCCAGTCG
>JBMZTF010000035.1:0-11850 GCA_049623565.1 Litorivicinaceae bacterium | reverse complement strand
GCGACCGCGACTGAGTAGAACTCACCCAGAGAGTCTGCGCCCTTTAGGACACAGCTCGGATATTTCCATGTAATTGCCGAACCAGTTTCGAGTTGAGTCCAGCTGATTTTAGCGCGATCACCGCGGCACTCACCGCGCTTGGTCACGAAGTTATAGATGCCGCCTTTGCCGTCATCGTCGCCAGCGAACCAGTTTTGCACGGTCGAGTATTTGATCTCGGCGTCGGTCTCGGCGACCAGTTCGACGACCGCTGCGTGTAACTGATTTTCATCACGCTGTGGCGCCGTACATCCCTCGAGATACGAGACATATGAGCCTTCTTCGGCAACAATCAATGTGCGTTCAAATTGACCTGTATTTTGTTGGTTGATTCTGAAGTAGGTCGAGAGCTCCATCGGGCAGCGAACGCCTTTCGGGATATAGACAAATGATCCGTCTGAGAAGACAGCTGAGTTCAGTGCGGCGTAGTAATTGTCGTTCTGAGGAACGACCGAACCCAAGAATTTTTTGACAAGTTCTGGGTGTGAGTGGACGGCCTCAGATAGTGGGCAAAAGACAACACCTGCCTCATGCAACTTTTCTTTGAACGTTGTGACGACACTCACCGAGTCGAATACCGCGTCGACGGCGACGCCGGCCAACATTTTCTGCTCTTCTAGTGGGATTCCAAGCTTGTTATAAGTCTCGATTAAGGCAGGATCAACTTCGTCCAAACTCTTTGGTCCGTCACCTTGCTTTTTAGGTGCAGAAAAGTAGCTGATCGATTGGAAATCGATAGGCGGATATTCAAGATGCGCCCACTCTGGCGGGGCCATTTCCAGCCATTTTTTATAGGCATCTAAGCGCCACTCTAGCAACCACGCGGGTTCGCCTTTGCGGGTCGAGATTTCGCGAATGACGTCCTCGTTCAAGCCAGGCGGTAGGGTATCGGATTCGATATCAGTTACGAACCCATACTTATAGTCCTGGTCGACTAGTTGGTCGATCTCTTGTTGACTCATTAATTCACCTCCAGAGTCTCGATACGCCGATCGGATCGGGCATAGAGCGTGTGTGGGCTAATCAGATCTTCTAACGTTGTTTTTGTCAGAATGTAGTTGACCTGATCACCTAACTCCCGCCACCGGGACATCACTGAACAGTGGTCGGTGAGTCGGCACAGCGCTTCATCTGTACCGCACTCGGTTATAGCCATCGGTCCTTCGATGGCCTCGATAATGGTTTTTACGGGAATTTGCGATGGGGCCTTAGCCAGGCTGTAGCCACCCCGAGCGCCTTGGGTCGATGTCAAAACATCACCTTTCACCAGAAGCTTGAGCAATTTAATGCAGGTCGGCTTTGGAACAGATGACTCCTCGGATAGTTGTCCGGCAGACCATAGCACGTCGGGCTGCTTTGCCATCTGAGCTAGGATGACGGAGGCATAATCAGTGAGCTTTGAGAGTCGAACCATCGGAGTACCGCGAATTTTCTCAGGGTCTGCATTATATAGGACCGAATAAGTCCTATATCAAGAGTTTATGATGATTTAGCGATTAATTGAGCCGTTTCAGCCTTGAGTCGTTGTAGCATGGAGGCTAGGCCATTCGCCCTTGTTGGTGATAAATGTTGAGACAAACCAAGCGCTTCGACGAACTCGGGCTCCGTTTTAATAATTTCCTCTGCTGACGCTTTGGAGTAAAGCCGAACCACGAGGGCAATCAAGCCGGATACGATAGCGGCATCTGAATTTGCGCGAATGGTGACGTTAGCCACATCCCCATCAACAACCATCCAGACTTGTGATTGGCAGCCTCTAACCAAGTTATCCTCGTTTTTTTCCCCCTCCGTAAGTGGTTCAAGCTCATGACCCAGATCAATGAGGTACTGATATTTGTCCATCCAGGAATCAAAAAACTGAAACTCGTCGATAATTTCTTGCTGTCTATCACTCAATTGCATGTGCGGTCTCACTTCAGGACGTCGCGACAGGGTATACTCTGTCGAAACTTTACGATACTGACAGGTTTTTATGTCCGATCCTTATTCAATCCAAGTCACATCTGAAACATTTGAAACAGACGTCTTAAAAAAATCACAGGAAACCCCTGTTCTTGTGGATTTTTATGCTGAGTGGTGCGGTCCTTGCAAAAGTCTAGGGCCAATTCTCGAGCGTCTCGCCGATGAATATGCTGGGGCCTTTGTTCTAGCCAAAGTTGATTCGGATGCAGAGCAAATGCTTGTTACCAGTATGGGGGTCCGTTCGTTACCGACCGTTGTGCTTTTCAAAGACGGCCAGCCTGCTGACCATTTCATGGGTGCGCTTCCAGAAGGGGAGATCCGAGCGATATTGGATAAGCACGTCGAGCGCGCAGAAGCTTCTCCGATAGAGCGTGCCTCTGCGCTTGTCGAGCTTGGTCAATATGACGAGGCGATCGCACTTTATCAGTTGATTACAGCGGATGATCCTGAAAATTATGATGTATATCTCGATATGGCGCAGGCGCTACTGAAAAAAGGTGATTTGGAGAGCGCAGAGGCGATCGTTGACCGGCTCCCTGATGCACAGAAAATGGATCCACGAGCGAAGTCCATTATGGCGGGCAAGGCTTTTCAGGAATTGCTTGCCGGCGCGCCAGATCGAGTGAGCTGTGAATCGCGTGTTACGGCGAATGCTACAGACAGCGAGGCCCGTTATTTCTTGGCGGTACACCTGATCGTAGCGGACGATGTCGAGTCAGCAATCGATCACTTGTTGACTGTTGTTAGAACGGACCGTCAATACAATGAAGATGCTGCGCGTCTGCTGTTGATTAAGATTTTTGATCGGTTGGGTAATGAGGATGCGCGCGCGCGGACGGGCCGCAAAAAGCTCGCTGCGATATTGATGGTGTGACCGTGAGCGTAAAACCGACCAACTTTATTCGAACAAAAATCAGTGATCAAATTAGACAAGGCCAAGTCGAAGAGATTGTCACACGGTTCCCGCCAGAGCCCAACGGCTACCTACATGTTGGTCACGCGAAAAGTATCTGCCTCAATTTTGGCTTAGCTGAAGAGTTCAGTGGACGTTGTAATCTTAGGTTTGATGACACGAACCCCGAGAAAGAGTCGCAAGAGTATATTGATGCGATTGAAGAAGATGTGCGTTGGCTTGGATTCGAGTGGTCGGAGCTGTGTCATACCGCTGATTACTTCGATCAGCTGTTTGAGTGGGCATTGCATCTGATACGGAATGGTGATGCCTATGTCGATGAGCAGTCGGCTGAGGAAATGCGGGCCAACCGTGGGACGTTGACTGAGCCAGGAGTCGATAGTGCTTACCGCAACCGTCCTGCCGATGAAAATGAGGCGTTATTCTTAAGGATGCGTGATGGCGAGTTACCCGAAGGTGCGGCGGTTCTCCGGGCGAAGATATCTATGGCAGCGCCCAATATTAACCTTCGGGACCCTGCCCTGTATCGCATTCGGCACACCTCGCACCCGCGAGCTGGCGATCAATGGTGTGTTTACCCAACATACGACTATGCCCACGGTCAGAGCGATGCGATTGAAGGAATTACGCATTCCCTCTGTACCCTCGAATTCGAAGATCATAGACCGTTATATGAGTGGCTTCTGAAAAAGCTGCCGGTGCCAAGTCGACCGAAGCAAACCGAATTTAGTCGTCTTGAACTCGAGGGTACTGTGACGAGTAAGCGTAAATTGAATGCGCTAGTCCAGAACGGGCATGTCTCAGGCTGGGATGATCCGCGTATGCCTACGATCGCCGGGATGCGTCGCCGTGGGTATTCACCAGAAGGCATCCGATTATTTTGCGAGCGCATAGGTGTGACCCGCAAGCCTAACACCATTGAACTTCAGGTTCTTGAAGGGTCGATTCGTGACGACCTCGAAGGTCGCGCGCTCAAGGCGATGGCTGTTCTGGATCCACTGAAGGTGGTTGTAACAAACTGGGATCAGGATCCGCTAGAACTTGACGTTCCCCATCATCCTAGGCGACCGGAGCTCGGATCACGTGTGATACCTTTTGGCCGCGAGCTTTACATCGATCGTTCTGATTTTGAGCCTGAGCCGCCGGAGGGATTCTTCAGGCTTGTTCCAGGCGGGAGCGTGCGCTTGAAGTATGGTTTCATTGTCGATTTTGAGGGCATGACTATGGATGCTGATGGTCGCGTAACTGAGGTTTATGTGCGGTACGATCCCACGACACGCTCGGGGCAAGATCAGTCGGGTCGTAAGGTGAAAGGGACTATTCATTGGGTGCACGGAGAGTCTGCCACGGAAGTTGATGTCCGTATGTATGATCGACTCTTCAGCGTTACGAATCCCGGAAGCTACGATGATCCCGTACCCTTGATTAATCCAGACTCACTGATTACGGGCAAAGCTCTGGTCGAGCCTGCGCTTGGCGCGCTGATGCCTGACACCTATTTCCAGTTCGAGCGTGTTGGTTTTTTCAAACAAGATCCCGAGAGCCAAGACGGGCACATCATTTATAACCGTTCTGTCACGTTGAAAGACGCGTGGAACAAAAAAAAGTAACACTGTCGCCGACGGAGATCGTCGACCCAGCTGGCCGAGACTTTGATCGGTTGCCGGTCTCTGTGCAGTTGAAACGATTATTGGCATCACAGGCACGGGCAGTGGAGTCCGTCCAGCAAATCGCAGATCATGTTGGCGCCGCGGTGGAGGCTGCGGCCTTGCGCTTGCGTGCTAGCTGTGGTCGATTGATGTATGCGGGCGCGGGCTGTTCGATTCGTATTGGCGTTCAGGATGGAGTCGAGTTGGTGCCAACATTTGGCTGGCCAATGAATCGACTGGGGTATTTAATTGCCGGGGGTTCCAGAGCGCTGGCTGAATCGGTTGAGGGTGCTGAGGATGATGTCACTGACGCTGTCTCACAAGTTGAAAATCTCGAGATCACTAAACCAGACGTCGTAATCGGTGTTGCGGCCTCAGGAAATACGCCCTTTACTTGTCAGGTTCTAGCATCTGCAAAAGAACGAGGCGCCCTAACAATCGCGGTGAGCTCAAACCAGGCGGGCCGACTGATTGATATTGCGGACCATGGTTTGTTGACTACCACGGGGGCCGAAGTAATCGCTGGCTCGACTCGGTTGGGCGCCGGGACAGCGCAGAAAGCACTTTTAAATGTGTTTTCCACTGCACTGATGAGCCAGCTCGGACGCGTTTTAGGGAACGAGATGCTATGTGTTCAGGCAACCAATGCCAAGCTGAAAGAGCGTCAGGCCCGGATCCTAGCCGGCCAAATCGCTGGGCTTGACCAGTCGCGTGCTTATCAGCTGTTGAACGAACTAGATTGGGATTTACGAACGGGTCTACTGGTTGCCTCTGGATGGGATCGGAAAGATGCTAGAGATGCTCTCGCAGGTGAACGCCCGTTCCGTGAGCTGTTAGGCTCCGGCTGATTGGACTTTGCCGTTACTCTCACATTCGGGGTCGAGGGTGCACATTGCCTCGTAGTGCGAGAGGAAAATCTGACCCGTAAGATGGGTTTCAAATTCGACGCGATTTAACTTGTCCATGACTGGCCCTTTGACCTCGGACAAGTGGAACCTGATGCACTGAGAGTTGAGGCGCTCATTGATAGACTCCAACACCTCCAGGCCTGACGCGTCAATCTCGTTGATGCCATTACAGAGTAACACCAGATCGGTCATATTTTTGTTGGTGTTAAGTAGTTGGTTCACGGTGTCTTCAAAAGTGTGGCCATTGAGAAAATAAAGCATTTCATCTAGGCGTAGAGCGAGGACCTTTTTGCTTTCTAAAACATCGTAACGATTCACGTTCCGAAAATGCTGGGTTCCTGGAATTTGCCCAATCACAGCAAAATGTGGACGTGCGATTTTTGCCAGCAAAAAACTAACTGACACTAGGATTCCCGCGATAATTCCTGCCTCAACACCGACACCGAGTACGACAACAATAGTCGTTGCCATGGCCAAAAAGTCTGGCTTTGAAAAGACCCAGACTCGATGGATCGTTTTTAAATCGATTAGGGACAAGACCGCAACGATTACTGTCGCGGCAAGCACCGCTTTAGGTAAGAATTTAAAAAGCGGTGTCAGAAATAAGGCTGTCAGTGCGACCATGACCGCTGTCATGACGCCAGCGAATGGTGTTCTGGCTCCGGCATCAAAATTGACGACTGAGCGGCTGAATCCACCGGTTACTGGCAAGCCGCCACCAATACTGCTTGCGATATTGGCAGCACCCAGACCGATTAATTCCTGATTTGGCTGAATCCGTTCGCGACGTCGGGCAGCCAGAGTGTGGCCAACACTCACTGATTCAACAAAGCCGACGATCGAAATTAGAAAAGCCGCGGGTAGCAGCTCAGTGGCGATTGTCAGATCGAGGTCTGGTAATGCGGGCACTGGAAGGCCTTTTGGAATCACTCCGACGATGGAGACACCAGATTGGTCCAACGTAAAGAAACTGACGATGGCTGTTGAGATAAAGACAGCCATCACCGGTCCTGCTCTTGCGACGGTACTCGCGAGCCTGGGTGGTACGCCAGTGTTTATCAGTAAGGATTCCAGTCCGCCACGTATCCACAATAAAAACGTAATCGATAGAAGTCCAATGATGAGGGTCGGTAGGTTGATTTCGTCAAGATGACTAGTCAAATCATACAAGATAGAAGGCATATCGTGTCCATAGGCAGGGATGCCTAGAATGTGCTTAAGCTGACTAAATGCAATCAGAACCGCGGACGCGCTGATGAAGCCCGAAATGACTGGGTATGACAACAAGTTTGCGAGAAATCCCGCTCGAGCAAATCCAAGCCCCACCAAAATGACGCCAGATAAGAGACTGAGCAATATCACTGCACCGAGATATTCAGCAGAACCCTGGATGGCGACTTGGCTTACCGCAGCCGCGGTCATCAGGGAAATAACCGCTACCGGGCCGACTGCGAGCGTCATGCTTGAGCCAAAGAGCGCATAGATAAACAATGGAAGGATTGACGCATACAGGCCTACCTCGGGCGGTAGTCCAGCCAGCATGGCGTACGCGAGAGACTGTGGAATTAGCATGACCGTCACAATGACGGCCGCGACCGCATCATCACCTAGCTTAGATGTATCGTAGGTTTTGATCCATTTAAGTATTGGCAGCTTTGGCACGGGCAGATTTTAGTGGACTAGTCTGTTCACGGTTCATGACAAACGGTGTGCGATGTCGACTATGCTTAAACCGGCTTTGTCGACAGTCTCAACGAGAGTATTCACGTTTTGCTTGTCAGCCTCTGAGAGCGCCCATAATTTTGCGCAACGTGCACCAGAACGGCAGTAGGTCAAAACAGGTGTTGGGGCCTCGGAAAGCAGCATGGCATGTTGCTCCACGTCTGAGTCGGAGATGCTCGCCCCGTTAACTGGTAGATAACGGAACTCAAGACCTAGGGCGTTTGCTTTTCGTGCCATCGCGTCTGCTTGGGCGTGTGGCTCACCCTCCTCATCAGGCCGGTTACAGATCACCGACCTAAAACCGGCTTCTTTAACCGCCTCTAAATCATCCAACGTAAGTTGGTCAGCAACAGAGAGATGAGTGGTTAATTCACGGATAATCATGGGGCCTCCTCAGACGGCGTCGAGCGGGATTTTCAGATAGCGTATTCCATTATCCTCTGGGGGAGGTAATTCTCCGGCTCGCATATTGACCTGAACCGATGGCAGCATAAGTGCTGGCATGCCGAGAGTTTTGTCTTTAGCTGAGCGCATCGTCACAAATTCGTCTTCGGAGATCCCGTCATGCAGGTGGATGTTGAATTTTTTCTGCTCGCCCACGGTCGTCTCATACCGCATTTCACGACCATTCGGCATGTAGTCATGACACATAAAAATCCGTGTTTCTGGAGGTAGTGTGAACAGTCTCTGGATGCTCTGATAAAGGGCCCTCGCGTTGCCGCCAGGGAAGTCGCAACGCGCGGTCCCGAAGTCTGGCATAAACAGGGTGTCGCCGACAAAGAGGCTGTCGCCGATATGGTATGTCATGCAGGCAGGCGTGTGTCCAGGCGTATGCATGGCTGTAACGGTGAGTCCGCCGATTGCAAAGGTATCGCCATCCGCAAACAATTGATTGAACTGCGATCCGTCACGCTGAAATTCAGGTTCGGCGTTGAACAAGTTACCGAATATGTTTTGTACCTCGGCTATCTGAGCACCAATACCAATTTTGCCACCGAGCCTCTTTTGCAGGTAGGGAGCGGCTGACAAGTGGTCCGCGTGGACATGGGTTTCCAGTATCCATTCGACCGTTAGGTTTTCAGCTTCAACCTTCGCGACCACTTCATCTGCACTTTCCGTTGTTGTTTGACCACTTGCCGCCTCATAATCAAGCACCGGGTCGACGATGGCACAAGATCCAGAGTTTGGATCTTGAACGATATAGGTCAGAGACCAGGTATCTGGATCAAAAAAGGCATGAACGTTCGGTCCCATAGCGGTGTCCCAGCTTAGAATCATTGGATATAAGCTTATTATATAACTGAAATAAGATCGATACTATTCCCCGCACTGATAGAGAGGTGTGCCGCTATGACTGAATTTACTCCGATACCCTCTTTGTTCGGTGGTTTGCTGATTGGATTATCGGCAGCGGTCGTATTTGTATCCTTCGGACGGATTCTGGGCATATCAGGAATTGTTGCTCGCACGCTGAATTTTGATTTTGGCTCCGGTCTCTGGCGGCCATTCTTCTTGATTGGTTTGGTGGTATCGCCTGTGGTGCTATCGATGATTGCGCCGTCGCCGCATGGATTTGAGCCAATGGGTCTGATTCCAATGATGATTGGTGGCTTTCTGGTGGGCTATGGCACACGTGTTGGTTCGGGCTGCACCAGTGGCCACGGCATCTGTGGTATTTCAAGACTCTCAAAACGGTCAATAGTGGCGACCTGTACTTTCATGACGGCAGCAGTGATGACTGTCTTTGTTGTCCGTCATTTGTTCGGCAGTGCACTATGACACAGATCATTGCATTGGTACTCGGTGCTCTATTTGGTGGTGGTTTGTATCTTGCTGGGATGACGAATCCATCCAAGATCATTAACTTTCTAGATATTGCGGGTACTTGGGATCCGAGTTTAATTTTCGTCATGGGTGGCGGGATTCCAGTCGCGGCCATCGGATATTCCATCCTTAAAAAGCGCGAAAAGCCGCTGGTTTTTGATGATATTCAAGTACCGATTCATGATGTGATCGATCAACCATTAGTGATCGGTAGTGTCATGTTTGGGATTGGCTGGGGTGTTTCGGGTCTTTGTCCGGGCCCAGCGTTTGCATCTGTCTTAACAGAACCTACAATTATTATCCCATATTTGATCAGCTTAGTTCTCGGTAGTCTTGCTTACGATCGAATCCACCGGTAGCGTTTGATTTTTTTAACGACTTAAAGGTTTTTACATTGGCGCTTGAATCTACCGAGGCCTTCGAAAGGCTTCCTCTAAAAACATATACCGAAAAAGCGTACCTCGATTATTCGATGTACGTCATTTTGGATCGGGCCCTTCCTCACATCGGGGACGGATTAAAACCAGTGCAGCGGCGTATCGTCTATGCGATGAGCGAACTTGGTTTATCCGCTCAATCCAAGCATAAGAAATCAGCACGAACGGTTGGTGATGTGCTTGGTAAGTTCCACCCCCACGGTGATTCTGCATGCTATGAGGCAATGGTGTTGTTGGCGCAGCCGTTCTCTACACGTTATCCGCTGGTCGACGGCCAAGGAAATTGGGGCAGCCCAGATGATCCGAAAAGCTTTGCTGCAATGCGCTACACCGAAGCACGTCTTACACCCATAGCGAAAATCCTGCTCGACGAACTAGGTCACGGGACGGTTGATTGGCAGCCCAATTTCGATGGCACCTTGAAAGAGCCAAAATTGTTACCAGCCCGCGTACCCTCGATTCTCCTCAATGGCACAACGGGGATTGCGGTCGGTATGGCGACCGATATACCGCCTCATAATCTGCGGGAAGTTGTGAATGCGGCTATTCACTTATTGGATGACCCGGCTGCGTCAGCGAGTGATTTGATGCGATTCGTCCCTGGTCCGGACTACCCAACGACCGCGGAAATCATCTCTCCTTCGGCAGATCTGAGGAAGATTTATGAGACCGGCAACGGATCGATTCGAATGCGCGCTACCTATGCCTCTGAGGATGGCGATATTGTGATTAACGCGCTGCCACATCAGGCATCACCTGCTCGAATACTTGAGCAGATTGCCGCGCAAATGCAGGCCAAGAAACTACCGATGATTGTGGATATACGCGACGAGTCGGATCATGAAAATCCGATTCGTTTGGTATTAACGCCGCGCTCAAATCGAGTGAACGCGGAAGAAGTGATGATGCACTTGTTTGCGACCACTGACCTCGAGAAATCCTATCGTGTGAACTTGAATATGATTGGTGTTGATGGTCGCCCGCAGGTGAAATCATTGCATTCAATTTTGACCGAGTGGCTTGATTGGCGCCGTCAGACGGTGACTCGACGATTGACGCACCGACTCGATCAGGTGATGGACCGTCTACATATATTAGAAGGTTATTTAGTCGCTTATCTGAATATCGACGAAGTGATTCAAATAATCCGCGAAGAGGATGAACCGAAACACGAATTAATGCTCCGATTTGGGCTCAGTGAAATCCAAGCGAATGCGATCCTTGATCTACGGTTGCGTCACCTAGCTAAGCTTGAGGAAGTTAAAATTCAAGTGGAACAGACAGAGCTTGAGAAAGAGCAGAAGTATTTGGAAGGTGTGCTCGGTTCGCGCGCAAAAATGACGCGATTGATGAGAGATGAGCTCACGCAAGATGCAGAGACCTATGGAGACGAACGTCATTCACCTATCGTTGCGAGGCAGGAAGCGCGTGCTCTCCGTGAAGACCAGTTGGTGGCGTCTGAGCCCGTGACTGTCGTGTTGAGCGATAACGGGTGGATTCGGTCTGCCAAAGGCCATGACATTGATCCGCGAGCGCTAACTTATAAGTCCGGAGATCAATATCTGACTTCAGCGCAAGGCCGCTCAAACCAGCCACTGGTCGCATTTGATACGACCGGACGCGCGTATTCGGTGCAGACACATACACTGCCATCGGCACGGAGTCAGGGTGAGCCGTTATCGGGCCGGATTGATCTGACGATTAACGCCAAGATTGCCCAGCTAGCGCTTGCCGATGAAACGACTCAATGGGTGTTGGCGACCGATCATGGGTATGGATTCATTTGCAAACATGGCGATCTGCTTGGGCGCAATAAAGCAGGTAAGTCGGTTGTGAATTTGGGTGATGCCAAGTTGTTACCGCCTGCTTTGATTGGTGACGCAGAGTTGGCCCGTATTGCTGTTGCGGTCTCGAGTGGGCACTTACTGATTTTCGAGGCTCATGAGTTACCGGAGCTCGCGAAAGGCAAAGGGAATAAGTTGGTTCAAATACCACCTGCTCTCCTCAAAGAGGGACACCGTGTCACGGCAATTACGGTCTTGCCGGCGCTTCGATCGCTTCGTGTGATTGCGGGTAAACGGCACGTCACATTGTCCCCATCAGATCTTGAGAACTTTGTTGGCGAGCGCGCACGTCGAGGAAAACTTCTGCCGCGTGGATTCCAACGTGTCGATGAGCTTCTGGCGGAATCGTGAGACTGCTCTGGTTTGTCAGTGATGCGATCCACGGCGAGGCGCTTGACGCAGTCTTACGTGAAGCCCATTTGGGCAAATACGAAAAACGCCACCGCCGACCCCATGATCTGTTGGTCCCGCCGACTTGTGACTGTATCGAGCTGTCGATCGATACGATAGATGAAAGCCTCCTCGCATCGCATGCTGATAAAGCGGATACAG
>JBMZTF010000034.1:0-12150 GCA_049623565.1 Litorivicinaceae bacterium | reverse complement strand
CTGTATCCCTCGATTCGGCCCACATCAAAGTTGATGTCTCTGCCTGTGGACGCGAGAGAGCAGAACGTAAAGCGAAGCGCATCGGTCCCGTAACTTTGCAAACCATCAGGGAACTGCCGCCTGGTTGTGTTTATAATTTTCTCTCGCATTTGCGGCTGCATCAGAGTGCCGGTCCGTTTCTCTAGGAGGTCCTCCAAGGAGATACCATCAATCAAATCGATTGGATCTAGGACGTTACCCTTGGATTTCGACATCTTCTGGCCTTCTGCATCACGCACAAGACCGTGCACGTAGACTGTCTTGAACGGCACCTCACCTGTAAACTTAAGAGTCATCATGATCATCCGAGCAACCCAGAAGAAAATGATGTCAAAGCCCGTTACCAGAACGCTCGTTGGGTGATAACGCTTTAGTGTGTCCGTATCGTCAGGCCACCCAAGCGTTGAGAATGTCCAAAGAGCCGACGAGAACCAGGTGTCGAGTACATCTTCGTCCTGAGTGAGGCTGATATCTGGTGCGAGGCTGTATTTCTTACGGGCAGCTTCTTCACTTTCTGCGACATAAATTGTGCCCGCGTCATCATAAAAGGCTGGGATACGGTGACCCCACCACAGCTGACGAGAGATACACCAGTCCTTCAGGTCACGCATCCATGCATAGTAGGTGTTTTCCCACTGCTTCGGAACGAACTGGATCGAGCCGTTTTCAACCGCTTCGATGGCGGGCTTTGACAGTGTCTCGACGGCCACAAACCACTGGTCCGTTAACAGTGGCTCAATTACAACACCGGAGCGGTCGCCGCGTGGAACCTTCAATGTGTGCGGATCAATTTTTTCTAGAAGATCGAGCGCCTCGAGGTCGATGATTATCTTCTCTCGCGCATCAAATCGATCCATCCCGCGATATGTTTCAGGGACGACATCATTGAGTTTTGCGTCTTTCGTAAAGATGTTGATCATCGGGAGGCCATGACGCTCGCCCATCGCGTAGTCGTTGAAGTCATGCGCCGGGGTAATCTTCACGCAGCCTGTTCCGAATTCTGGATCCACATAGCTATCTGCAATGATCGGTATCTCTCGATCGGTCAATGGTAACGCAACAGTTTTTCCGATCAGGTGACTGTATCGCTCATCCTCTGGATGAACCGCCACCGCGGCGTCACCGAGCATTGTTTCTGGTCGTGTTGTCGCCACAACCAAATGCCCTGAACTGTCCGACAATGGGTATCTGAAGTGCCAGAGTGAACCTTGTTCTTGTTCACTCACAACCTCCAGATCAGAGATTGCTGTATGAAGCACGGGATCCCAGTTGACCAGACGTTGCCCACGATAAATCAGGCCCTGATCAAACAAGCGAATAAACACCTCTTGGACAGCGCGAGAGCAGCCATCGTCCATGGTGAAGCGCTCGCGAGACCAGTCAACCGAGGCCCCCATGCGGCGCAGCTGCTCTGTGATCATTCCGCCCGAGGTATTTTTCCACTCCCAGACTTTTTCCAAGAACCTCTCTCGGCCCAGATCATGCCGAGAAATATCGGACGCCAGCAACTGGCGCTCGACCAGCATTTGAGTAGCTATACCTGCGTGATCGGTTCCGACTTGCCATAGAGTGTCATTACCGAGCATACGGCGATGGCGAATCAATGCATCCATGATGGTGTCTTGGAAAGCGTGGCCCATATGCAATGAACCAGTCACATTCGGTGGCGGGATCATGATGGAGTAGGGTGTACCCTCACCCGAGGGTACGAAGTGCCCATTATTTTCCCAGAACTCGTACCAACGAGTTTCGATGGCCGAAGGGTCATATGTCTTGTCTAGGGTGTCAGTCATTAGCGCAGATCGTGCTGTGTGATCGGATATCCATCAAATTTCAATCGTTTCCAGTTGGCTCGCGTGGTCTCGAGCACGTTTGGTTCCTGCACAACAATTTCAACCAGGTGGTCAAAGTGTGAGAACCAAGGAGGCATGGGACCGCCCAGGTTAACCAATACACCTTGGCGGTCAGCAGGATCCTGCCAGCCTATACCGACAGGGGCCCTGCGTGAGTCAGCTTGATCAATTCCATGTGGGATGAAGCTCTCGTCATCGTCCCACAGGAGCTGATCCAAGGCTTGCGCCTCAGATTCAGACGAAACATGGCAATGCACGTCCAAACCTTTCCGGAAAGATTGTCGCACAAACTTAACCGCAAAGCGTGTCCTCGCATCAAGTGTGTTATCGCCTAAAATATAATAAGAGATTTTGGTCACGCGCGTAGCCAGTTCACGAGGAGTGGAACCGGACGTCCAGAAGCCCCCTTCGCTTTACCGCCACTGAACCATGCAGTTCCCGCAATATCAAGGTGCGCCCATCGATAGTTTTCTGTGAATCGGGACAGGAAGCAAGCAGCGGTAATCGTTCCAGCGTCACGTCCACCGATATTGGCGATGTCTGCGAAATTGGAATCCAATAGTTTCTGATAGGGTGCCTCGATCGGAAGTCTCCAACATGGATCACCGGTCTTCTGACCGATGGTGTAGAGCTCGTCGGCCAATTGATCGTCGGTACTTAAGAGCCCCGTGTTGTGGCGACCCAATGCCACCAGGCATGCGCCTGTTAGCGTCGCGATATCCACAACAGCCTCCGGATTAAAACGCTCGACATAGGTTAGTGCGTCACACAAAACCAACCGACCTTCCGCATCGGTATTCAGGATTTCAACTGTCTTGCCGGCAAGCGTTTTGACTACGTCACCAGGCTTTGTTGCACTGCCTGAGGGCATGTTTTCAACTGCCCCAATAACACCAATCACATTCGCTTCTAGGCCTATTTCGCAAATGCTCTGCATACAGCCCATCACCGTGGCAGCGCCACACATGTCGAATTTCATTTCATCCATAGCGGCGCTAGGCTTCAGACTGATACCGCCCGTATCAAAAGTAACTCCTTTGCCGACCAGAACTTTGGGTTTGGAGTCTGGGTCTGTCGCACCTTGGTAGTTCAGGATAATAAACCGTGCGGGCTCTTCACTGCCTCGAGATACGGACAGCATGCAGTGCATGCCAATCTCTTCGAGTGCGTCTTCATCAAATACTTCACAAGAGAGCTTGCTAAACCGGTCAGCGAGATGCACAGCTTGATCCGCCAGGTAGCGCGGTGTACAAGTGTTTCCTGGGAGGTTGCCGAGTTCTCGTGTCAAATTCGCGCCGTGACCGATGGCCATTCCAGTTGTCAGATGTGCTTGATCAGCTTCCGATCCCACCAGCGCGACGTGGGTCAATAATTTGGCGTCGTCATCGACAGGCTTTGGTTTCGTGGTTGTGTATTCGTACGCCGCCCAAACGAGGCCATAGCCCAGACGCTCTAGCGTGCCTTGATCTCCCCTCGTAAGAGATTCCATATCAAGGGTCGTTTGGGTAATCGGTAGGCCTTTAAGTGCTTTACCGAGGCTGACAAAGGCGTCATTTTGTGCAAGCGCATCGAATGTTTTCAAATTACCGAGTCCCACAAGAATAAGTCGCTTGGCACAAAGGCCTGGGGGATTTCTCAAGATGATTTGCGAGCCCGGTTTCGCCTTAAAGTCACCCGAATCGATTAAATCTGAGGTCAGCTTATCGAGTTCCGTGCTTCTTCCCACTACACTATGATCCTCGGAGACGCCAACTACTAGACACTCAGTCTCGATTTGGTCGAGAGTGGTTGAAATGAGGCTGATCTCCATGGGTGACTCCTTAAGTTTTTGTTAAGCGTGGAATTGTAGGGCATTTGATCATTCTGAGGTACTTCAGTCGTGAGATTCTGGAAACCACCGCGGGTGTTTCCCTCGTTCTTCTTTTAGTAGTGTTGAGCGGTCGGTTTATCCAGTTCTTGGAAAAGGCAGCCAGTGGAGCACTGTCTGTTGAACTCATGTTCACTATGATTCTTTGGCGAATCCCGTCGTCGTTAGAACTAATCTTGCCGCTTGCACTGACTCTTGCAGTTCTGTTGGTTTTAGGTCGGATGAGTCTGGAATCAGAACTTACAATTCTTCGGGCCGCTGGATACTCAAATCTTCGTCTGTTCGGTATCGTTTTGGTTCCGGCTACCGCTATTGCCTTGCTGGTGGGGTGGTTATCTTTGGTGTTGTCACCGGAAGTTGCTAGAGAGCTCGATCGTCAGGTAATCGCCCAAGAAAACTTGACCGTATTTGATACCGTCGTGCCTGGTCGGTTTCAGACTGACAAATCCGGCCGGCTTATCTATGCAGAAGGAATTTCTGATGATCGAGAGTCGTTGATTGATGTGTTCATCGTTGAACCATCGAAACAGAAAGATACTGAAGTATTCTTGACCGGTAAAACAGCGCGTCAGGAGCTCAACGCTGGTGAAAAATATCTGGTACTGCTTAACGGATACCGTCATATTGGCACAGACACTTCACTTGAATGGGAGATCTCAAAGTTTGAGCGCTACTTGATTCGCTTAGATCCTGAAACTGAAAATAGGCCCGAGTCCCTTGATACCAAATCAACAAGGGCGTTATTGGCGTCAGGTGAGGCTCCCGAGATTGCTATCGTGTCGTGGCGTATCTCTCTCCCGATCGTGTGCTTATTGATGTTGCCCGTGGCGTTCTTAATTGGGCGCGGGTCACCTCGGCAAGGCCGATTCATGTGGGTGATTCCAATCATTTTGATTCAGTTTGGCTACATTACAGCGCTCTCATTTGCGCAAAAAGCGATCATGGCTGGTCATTGGGCGCCCTGGCCGGGCCTCTTTTGGGTGCATTTGGTGTTTCTTGGTGGGGTGAGCCTTGCGATCGGTCTTGGATCATTTGCCCGCGGGAAGGGTGGGTTGTGAGCCGCTCAACCTGGCTACTTGCGCGCGCCATATGGATATCTTTTGCCATTGTATTTTCCGTGTTTTTTGGGCTTGAGCTTGTTTTTCGGGTGCTAGATGAGGCGAAACTTCCTCATCCCAACTACACCGCAGAAGAAATTGGTCTCGTTTCAATTTCTGGTATGCCGAGACGGCTCTATCTGGATTTGCCGCTGATGGTTTTGATTGCGGTGGCGGCGGGTCTTGGAGGCCTAGCCCAATCGAACGAACTGACGATTCTTCGTGCTGCTGGTCTCAGCATCAGGCGTATTTTCCTAAAAATTATTCTGGTGCTCTCACCCATTTTCGTTGGGTCGATCGTGACTGCCCAATACGGGATGCCTGAGGCAGAGCGGTTCAGCCAAGCTTTAAAAGATATTAATGTAACCGATCGTATTAGCGACGCTGTTTGGACGCGCGAGGCAGGACGTTATGTCTTTATCGAAGGTGGGTCAGATGGTTCGGTTGGTTTGTGGAAGCAGATCGAAATGACTGAATCGCGCGATGAGATTGCGCGGCTGACTACCTCACGAAATGTTCGGTTGCGTGAGGGTCGAATTCTGCTTTCTAAAGCGCGTCTTCTGACATTTGAGAGTGATCAGATTCTCCAACAGATCGTTGATCTTGAACAGCCCACCAAACTGACGGATAGCCAAGTGCGTTGGTTGGTGCAAGATCCAGATGCGTTGTCGTTAAGTGAACTTTGGGATGCGGCGAGTTATTTGGAGGCTGAAGGTCTCAATTCTCGAGCGCACAGTCAGCTCTTTTGGCAACGTGTTTTGCTTCCAATTACGTTAATTGCGCTCGCGTTGCTGGCGTCAGCTAGCGCCTTCGGATCGATGCGATTGCTGGGCATGTCGACACGCGTTTTCTTGGCGGTATTGATGGGACTCGTTTTCAAGTACGCGATGGATATGGTTTCACCAGCGGTATTCCTCGCAGGCGGCCATCCATCACTTGCGGTTATTGTTCCACTTTTGATTCCTCTTTTATTGATGCCCAAGTTATTGCGTTGACTTGCCGGGTTTAGGTTCTGCGATAACCCGAGTTCTAGAGAGTCGGTCGTACACTGTCTGACCGATCGGTGATAGCCAGCCTGTGAATAAAATTGCCCCGATCGGCGCGATCGTGACCATACAAAATACCAAGCGTCTAAAAGCCACGTTTTTGGAGATGGCTTCACCCTGTAATCCCACAATACGAAGACGCCATGCGCGCATGCCGGCTGTTTTGCCTCCATGAGACCAAGACCACCAAAAATAACCGCCCACAGATAGTGCGATCAGCATTTGCGTGAGCCAGGCCGGTGCCTCTCCCTGCGCGATTACAGAGGCGACAAGGCCTGATATAAGAATCAGGGCTGTAACTACAAGCCCGTCATATATGAACGCCAGCAAGCGTTTCCAAATAGGCGCGCTACTGTGTTGCATGGGTTTCGAATTGTTGTGCAAGCTGGATATATTCAGAGCGATACACAGATCGTAGGATTTTCAAATATCTCTTCCCGAGTTCTGAATAACTTCCAAGGGTCGGGATGAGTGCTTTTGTGGTCAGGGGCTTATTTGCTGTACGTAAATCAAATCGCAATTGACGCAGTTTTCGGTACGCTTTGTGGGTATTGATATTTTGATAGTAGGCGGCAACAGAATCTCCGACCGTTTCGAATCTTCGAATTTCGAGTGTTCTATTCGTTCTGTTTTTGGGTTTAATTCCGCAGCCTGGCGCGTAGCATTGATGACCAAAGTAGTTATTTCCTGTGACTGCAAAACGGGATTGTCCCCACGCTGACTCAATCGCAGCTTGCGTAGCGACCAGTGCGGACGGTAATTCATCCACTCGAAGATATAGTTCGGCCTCAATATGGTCGAGTGAGTTGTTTGGATCGATCTTGAAATACTCGATCAACAGTGCCAGAGCGGGGTCGCGATCGATTTGTTTTGTTTGTCGCTCAATAATTCCCGGGATGAAAGCTCGGGCGGCAACCAGGCGCTCGTTTTCGTGCTCAGCATAATCCATCATCAAGCGAGCAAACTGTTGGCGGTGGTCTTCAATCATGCGATTTGCGGCTAATGCAGGACGCTTAGATTTTATTAGTGATTCGAGTTCCTTTCGATCAAATTCAGTTAAATCTGGCTCGTGGGTCAGCGCTGTATACAATAACCCGGCGGTCGCGACGACTGTCACAAGTGCCGCGTGTTTGATCATGAGTCTGGCTTACCCACTTTAGGCATGGTTGGTTCAGTCCAGTCATTTTGTAATTCCGCTAGTTTCGCATATTTATAGAACGCTCCAATGAATCCGCCAACAGCAATAACAAAACCAGCGCGACCATCTCTCCATCCACTTTTTATGAGATAGATTTTCAAAAACATGGACAGACCGTGAATCAAGGCCGGACCCATCCCGCCGACCTTATTTTTTTTAAGCAGTTTCTGGGCACCGAGCGTTGAGTAACGTTGAGCTTTGTGCAGCATTTGCTCTAAATTTTCAAAAGGGAACTGCCAAATCGGCTGGGTTAAGTGCCCTATCGGACCATCGCAGATAAAGCCTTCATGAACTTCTTCAAGCGTGTAGCTTAAGAGCCCCCGCCGAAACAGTTGTGGCTGGCGATAGTCTGGATTCCAGCCCGAATGTTTGACCCAGCGGCCGAGGAGATAATTCTTACGCGGTATGAAATACGCTACTGGTCCACTTTGGTTATTTTGTCGGACGATCGAGAGAATCTCGTCGCGTGCCTCGGGCGTGCAGCGCTCGTCGGAGTCAAGCGAAAAGATCCACTTATGTCGGCAGTGGGCAATGGCCTCATTTCTGAGGGCGCCAAATCCACTGAAGTCGATTTGAATCACGCGAACGCCCAGCTCTCTGGCAATCTTTGCGGTATCGTCAGTTGAATGCGAGTCGCAAAGGATTACTTCGTCGGCCCATTCGACGACGCTCTCGATCGCGGGACGAATCTTGTTCGCCTCATTGTAAGCGATGATGTAGCAGCTGACTTTTGACACAGGCATCATCTTTGGCTGTCTTGATTTGGTACCGAAGGGGGGACTCGAACCCCCAAGCCCGCAAAGGCAACGGATTTTGAATCCGTCGTGTCTACCAGTTCCACCACTTCGGCAATGGGACGCGAATGGTAAACAAACGGGATTGAGTTGTCACCTGCTTTTGGCCGCTGCCGCGTAACGGTCGACAGCTCAAAATGGAGAGTCTTTAGCGTTGATGATATGAACCGACGAGGGTGGAGAGATGGATCGAGGTTTAGGTCAAATTTCCAAGGAAAAACTCAATCTGACGTAGAGGATTTTTGCGTCTAGCAGTATGCGAAGACACTGTTTGAGGAAGACTCGTTACATATTGAATTGCCAGATGGATCTCATTACGAATCTTCCTTGGTGAATCCAAAAAAGGAAGCTGTGTTTTTGGCGCAAAAAAAGTAGACTTCACCCCTCATCTTAAGTCGAGTGGTTAGTTGAAACGTCAAGATTTTTCATACCAACTCCCCGAAGATTTGGTCGCGAGTGCACCCCTGGATAATCGTACAGATAGTCGACTGATGGTCATTCACCCAGCGCAACCGATTATGCACCAACATGTGTCGGATCTACCTTCAATGATCCGACCGGGTGACGTGGTTGTTGCGAATAACACACGAGTATTTCCGGCGCGGTTATTTGGTGCAAAAGAATCTGGCGGTCGGGTGGAGGTCATGATAGAGCGATTGATTTCAGATAATCGAGCGCGCGCATTCGTTAAGGCATCAAAGTCGCCAAAGATCGGTTCTGTATTGTCGATGGATGGTGGGTTTGAGCTAACAATTACCGGTCGAGACGGTGATTTGTTTTTGCTGGATTCAGATCCTTCTGTATGTATTTTGGATATGGCTGAGGCGTATGGTCATGTTCCTCTGCCGCCCTACATCAAACGTGATGACACGGCAACCGATAAGGAACGCTATCAGACTGTTTTTGCGAAAGATGCAGGGGCCGTTGCGGCGCCAACGGCTGGTCTTCATTTAGATCAATCGTTAATTGAAGAGATCAAAGCGCGGGGAGCGCACTGGTGTGAGATAACCTTGCACGTGGGTGCCGGCACATTTACCCCAGTTCGGGTTGATGATCTCAGTGAACATCAGATGCACGGTGAGTGGTACGACATTTCTGTTGACGCTGAATCTATTATCCAATCCGCCAAGTTAGAAGGACGGCGCATATTCGCGATCGGTACAACGACGATGAGATGCCTAGAGGGCTCCGCCGCCGTCAATGGCGGCCAGATCCGAGCAGGGTCGAGTGAAACTTCGATTTTTATCACCCCGGGCTATCAGTTCAATGTCATAGATGTACTTTTTACAAACTTCCATTTACCCGAATCGACACTTCTAATGCTCGTTTCCGCGTTTGGCGGATTTGATCGCGTTTTGGCTGCTTATCGCGAGGCGGTGCAAGCGCGTTATCGGTTCTTCAGTTATGGTGACGCCTGTTTAATTACTCGAGATCCAGAGGCTGGCGGTGCGTCCTGAGTGTCATATGACTTTTGAAGTGAAAGCCACGGATGGCCTCGCGCGTCGCGGTGAAATTGTATTCCCGCGAGGAACTATTCAGACGCCTACATTTATGCCGGTTGGAACGTATGGCACTGTGAAGGGGGTCACAACTGATCAAGTCAAAGAGAGCGGCGCAGAGATTCTTCTAGGGAACACCTTTCATTTGATGTTACGTCCGGGAGCCGAGCAAGTGGTTGCGCTCGGTGGTCTCCACCAAATGATTCACTGGGATCGACCAATCTTGACTGATTCTGGCGGGTTTCAGGTATTCAGCCTTGGCAAGATGCGGAAGATCACCGAAGAAGGAGTGAAGTTCAGGAGCCCAGTCGACGGGTCTGAAGTGTGGTTAGACCCTGAGCGTTCAATGGCCGTGCAGCGTCAGCTTGGTTCTGACGTCGTGATGATATTTGATGAATGCACGCCATACCCGGTCTCTCGCGAGGATTCGAGTAAATCTATGGAGCTCAGCCGTCGCTGGGCTAGGCGCTCTCTGATCGCACACGGTGATTCGCAATCTGCGCTTTTTGGCATTGTACAGGGTTCGATGTATCTAGATCAGAGGGATCGGAGTCTGGATGCGTTGGTTGAGATGGGCTTTGATGGTTATGCCATAGGTGGTCTGTCGGTCGGTGAGCCAAAAGACGATATGTTTAGAGTGATGCGTCATACGGCACCTCGATTACCAGAGACTCAGCCAAGATACGTCATGGGTGTGGGGAAGCCAGAAGATCTTGTTGAGGGAGTTCGACGCGGCGTAGACATGTTTGATTGTGTAATGCCGACACGGAATGCCCGGAATGGCCATCTCTTTACAGACAGGGGTGTACTGAAGTTACGGAATGCGGCTAACAGGACATATGAAGGTGCAATTGACGACTCCTGTGACTGCTACACCTGTCAGAACTACAGTCGAGCCTATCTTCATCATTTGGATAAATGTGGCGAAATCCTCGGTGCAACACTCAACACTATTCATAACCTCCGGCACTATCAGCGCCTAATGGAGGGATTGAGGGCTGCAATTGAGTCTCGTCAAGTCGATAGATTTGTTCTTGATTTTTACGCAAAGCGAGGACTGGAAGCGCCTGATTTGGAATCTTAGACCAATCACGGTTGCTCAAACGCCTAGCAACCTGTAGCTTTACGCGACTTAAAAACTTCACCGGATGATGTTGATATGATCTCAAATGCATACGCTAACACGGCTCCGGCCGGTCCCGACCCAATGTTTCAAATTTTGATGCTGGTCGGTTTCATAGCGATCTTTTACTTTTTGTTATGGCGTCCACAGCAGAAGCGCGCGAAAGAGCATAGGAATCTCATCGATAACCTAGCAAAGGGTGACGAGGTTGCGACAAGTGGTGGGGTGATGGGCCGCATCACAAAAGTTGCGGATGACGTGGTAACCATGGAAATCGCGGACGGTGTTCAAGTTTTGGTGCAGAAGCCGGCAGTCGCCATGTTGCTACCTAAGGGTACTCTGAAAGACTCAAAAGCATAATTGGATAGGTCGTGATTCAACGCTTCTCGCTCTGGAAGACGGTCGTGGTGGTCGTCTCCCTAATCCTCGGCGCTCTCTACGGACTACCGAACAGTTTTCCGGACGATCCGGCTGTACAAATTACTTCAAATCGCTCCACAGAAAACCTAGATGAATTGGATGTGATTCGGGCTGAGGACGCTCTAAAGGACGTGGGTATTACTCCTATCGCGAGGGTTTTCGAGGGTTCCCAGGCGCTGATTCGATTTGACTCGGTGGAAACCCAGATAAAAGCCAAGAGCGCGATTCAAAATATACTGGGTTCTGATTTTATCGTCGCATTAAACCTTGCGCCAACGACCCCTGATTGGCTCCGGTCTGTCGGTGCGCATCCTATGAAACTGGGTCTCGATCTCCGCGGTGGTGTGCATTTTCTGATGGAGGTTGACCTAGAAGCTGCTGTATCTCAGCGATTGGATGCGTATGCGTCTGAGATTAAGCAAATGTTGCGCCGGGAGCGGATCCGCTTCCGTTCTCTGGAGGTGAAACCGGGTGGCGAAATTGAGGTTCGGTTCCTAAACATAGAGACCCGGTCGCAGGGGGTAGAACGCATCCGTGCGGAATACGCTGGAGTATTCGCTTACCGGGAAACGGATGCGGACGGTGCAGCATTCGTTAGTCTGTTGCTGGCCGAGGGCGAGCAAGGGAACATCGAAGACTATGCTGTCAGCCAGAACCTCACAACTCTTCGTAACCGTGTTAACGAGCTGGGTGTGTCTGAGCCTCTGGTCCAACGCCAGGGTCGTAACAGGATCGTTGTTGAGTTACCAGGCGTCCAGGATACCGCAACCGCTAAGCGTGTACTCGGTGCGACAGCGAACCTCGAGTTCCGTCTTGAGGCTTTGCCTGATACGCCGATCCGTGAGACTCAGCAGTTTAAGTTCCGTGCGAACGATCGGGTTGCTCAACTTGAGCGCGACATCATTACCACCGGTAACTCTGTCAGCGACGCACGTTCAAGCTTTGATGAAAATGGTATGCCACAAGTTAATATCAGCCTGGACGCATCTGGCGGCCGTCGGATGGCTGATGTGACCAAAACGTCGGTTGGTCGCCGGATGGCTGTGATCTTTATTGAGTCACGGACGCGTGACGAGGTCAGCCGTCAGACCGGTGAGGTTACAAAAGTTCGCTATAAAGAGCAGGGCATCATTTCACTCGCGACTATCCAGGCGGTGCTTGGCAATCAGTTCCGAATCACGGGCCTTGAGAGCGCGCGAGAAGCATCCGAGCTC
>JBMZTF010000033.1:0-12282 GCA_049623565.1 Litorivicinaceae bacterium | reverse complement strand
ATGTCAAAACCCCGTGAGAGACCCGATCGACTCGGTCGTTCAAATTGTCACAGATCCTAAGAAAGAGATTAAAAAAGGGACACGACAGTATCCTTTCGCTTTAGCACAATCCGGCGGTGATTTGACCCAATTACCTCTGACCTCTGCATATCTCAACGGTCTGATCCAACGCTTAGCAAAAACTGCTAATTCTCCGTTTCCGTGGGAAATTCGGCTGGTTAATGATGGATCTATCAATGCATGGGCATTACCTGGCGGGAAAATGGGGGTGAATTACGGTCTACTTACAGAAGTGGATACAGAAGCCGAACTGGTTTCGGTGCTAGGCCATGAGATGGCGCACAGTATTGAACTTCATGGCACCGGTCGAGAGACGTTTGGTACCCTGGTCGGGTTAGCCGCGCAAGTCATTGAGATCGGTATTTCCGAGCCGGGAACGAAGCCTGGATCAAACAAACTGATTGGTCTTGGTCAAAATATCTTGATGGGTCAGTACAGCCAATCCAATGAGCTCGAAGCTGACAGGGTTGGTGTCGACCTGATGGCACGCGCAGGGTTTGATCCTCGCGGGGCCGTTGGTATGCAAGAAAAGCTTGCCAAGCTTGGCTCAGGCGGAAACTCTATTGCACAAAAATTACTCGGAACACACCCAATCAGTCGTGAACGCTTGGCTGCGATTAAGGCCGAGGTTAGTAAGTATCCAGCGACTGGCCAGTCGGCGAGCAGCGACTTTTTTACAGCACAATCCGAAATCAAGGCCCGGGGACCCGGGTTAAAACTTGTGGCCGAGGCTCGTAGGGCAATTACGGATAGACAGTTTTCAATTGCTCTGCAGCTCACCGAACGCGCTCTCAAGTCCCTACCAAACGAACACAGCGTGTGGCGTCTTCAGGCCGAATTGTTAGTAACCAATAAAAAGCCAAGGAAAGCGATACAATCAGCTCTTAAAGTTCAGGAGCTCAATCCTAAAGATCCAATCAGCGAATTACTGCTAAGCTACTGCTATTCGGCTGCCGGTGATATTATTAATTCGAGCAGAGCAAAACAACGCGCCCAATCTTTGATTCGTAGACTTTAATCCCCTGACGCAGCATTCTCCCGAGACCTAAAATGCAAAGACTGATATCCGTATTTAAAGCCGAGTCACATGGGCAGTTGATAATCATATTTGCTGTTTTTGCTATTACGGGCTCAATGGCTGTGTATGTGGCTGGGCCAATTCTTGATTTATTTGGCATTAATTCAACCACCCTTCCGGGTTGGGCTTTTTGGCCGCTCCGAGTCCTAGTCATATTCCCTGTCTATCAGTTTTTACTGATCATTGTAGGTACATTAGCTGGACAGTTTAGTTACTTTTGGGAATTTGAAAAAAAGTTCCTGCGTAGGATCGGAATCCGCCTCCCCTAAACGAGGCGAATCTCTAAGCCTTGCAACCCATCAATCTTGCCGTAAAGATGGTCTCCACGAACCACAGCACCCACGCCCGACGGGGTTCCTGTAAATACTACGTCGCCCGCCTTTAACTCTTGAATTGTCGATAGGAAAGCGATTAACTCGGCCGTGTTATAGGCCATTTGGTTAATATTACCTGCCTGGCGCTCCTCGCCGTTCACATCGAGGCTAATCGAGGCCTTATCCATCAAACCACTCTCTGACTTAGGCGTCACGATACCCATCACGGCAGCGTCATCAAAATTTTTTGCTATTTCCCAAGGACGGCCTTTTTCTTTCGCTTCGGCCTGCCGATCACGACGAGTAAAATCGAGCCCAACCGCATACCCAAAGATAATTATCTCGGCCTCTCTCAGGCTCAGATTACGGCCGCCTTCACCTAAGACAGCGACTAACTCCACTTCGTGATGTAAGTCCTCTGTATGGCTCGGGTAGCGAACGTCCGGCCCCAATGTCAGCGCGTCAAAGCTCTTCTGAAAATGGAAAGGCGCTTTTCGATCGACTTCCCCTCCCATCTCTTTTGCGTGGTCCTCATAGTTTTTGGCGATACAAAAAATACGATTAACGGAGCGACGACGGCCATCTGTTGTCAAAAATTCTGGATGCACAGGGGAATTCCAATTCATAGGGATCACGAAACCTCGTATAATTTTGTCATGGAAGTTTACCAAACCATCAAAACCTTCGATAACTTTCCATGCAGTCACCGACAGTGGCAGCATGATGGCCATTGTAAATTCATTCATGGCTACTCACGTAGCTTTAAAATGACCTTTGGTTGTAAGGATTTAGACGAATCTGGATTTGGTGTCGATTTCGGGCAATTCTCCGACATTAAAGCTTGGCTCTCATATTGGTTTGATCACACGACACTCATCAACGAGGACGACCCTGAGCTACCTTTATTTCAGGAGCTAAATGACAAACAAATCTTAGATTTACGTGTATTACCAAACGTCAGTATGGAGCGGACCGCCGAGTTCGTTTTCGATTACGTTGATACCTGGACACGCAAACAGACCAACAATCGATCATTCTTAATCGAAGTTGAATGTAGAGAAAATGACAAGAACGCAGCCACTTATCGACCCTCATAATTAATACGGCCATAGAGCCACATACAAAGAGCCCCGACCCCACCAACCAACGCAAGAACGACCAAAAATACGTGCCAGCCGAAATAGTCATAAATATATCCCATTAGCCACGCGCCTAGGGCACCGCCTGCGTAGTAGCATGAAACGTACAGGCCGTTAACCACACCACCCAGTGAACCCGCATTATGATTGACCTCCCCTGCGGCTAGTGTGTGTACCAAAAACATTCCTAAACACATGACAAATACCTGGGCAATCAGCATCCAAATAGTACCCAGAGCCAGGACTAACGATCCAATCATGATGACAAACCCTAAGAGTACGACGCGAATGGGGCCGCCAAATTGCCTCGCCAGAAAACCAGCAGATAACGCAGACAAGATACCCACGCTGTAACCAATATAGCTCTGCCCGACTAAAACTGTCGTCGCCGAGCTCTCGACCTCGTTGATTCGGAAAGGTAAGTAATTCAAATAACCAGCAAAGGTCCAAAACATACAAAAAACAGAAATAAAAACGAGAATATTTTTCCGCCCAGTTAAGGCCTCACAGATCAAAGATCTGTCCGGCTTAACCAAGTTCAAAGGTTTCGGCGTAGCTTTCCGCCACGGCATAAAAGTCACCGAAAAAAGGAGACCAGACCAGGTTAGTGCCACCAATTCCCAATGAACAAAGTGCTCTATGTATCCAGAAACAAATCTGCCGGCCATACCCCCGAATATTGTGAAAGCCACATAAAGAGACATGACTCTAGAGAGTTCGATCCCGGAACGGCCGGAGGCGAGGTAAGCCATGGTCGCCGTTATTATCGCCGGCAACAAGAATCCTTGAACTAACCGCAACAGAAGCATCGCTTCATAGGTTCGAACGAAACCAGACCATGCCATAGCGACCGCCAGCAGAGGTAAGGCCCACTTTAAAATTGTAAGCGCATCAATCTGTTTAAGGAAAATACCGTAACTGAGTGGCGCGATCGCTAATGGGACGAAAGTAATTGACACTAACAAACCAGCCTCAGGTTTTGAAACCACGAACCGGTCGGCCAGCTCCGAGAGCATCGGTTGAGGCGCATACAGGACGCAGTAACAAACCATTATAGAGAGGTATAAAAAAACCTCTCCTTTACGGTGAATCTTGGTCCGGGTGTTCACCTCAAAAAGGTCTGCCTAAGTTCATGAAAACGCCTTACTCCACGCTCGAACCCGCGTGTTAAGGCTAGAGGAACTTCTTGTACTTCACATAGATCACGATACAGCCTTCCCGCCAACATCGGCGTCACGCTTTCGTAAAATCCATACTTCCGACGAGGCTCAATAGATAACATTTGTCCAAAACGGCCAGAATCCAAATAAACAAGGGCCATCGAGCGATCAGCGAGCCACTCACGGTCCGTCATCCATCCTGTGAGAAACTCGTCCAGTCCAACAATACCTGGCGAACGTTCCCCACGACGCATCGCAAATTGACCGCGTAACACGATATAAATGTCAGGAAAATCATCCTCGGCGATAAGTGTCTCACCAGGACTCAGATTCTTAACAACCACATTATCCAGCCAATACCGATATTCTTGCTCCGTCAGGCCACCGAGGAAAAGTTGCTGCTCAATCACTCGCAATCTCCCAGTGAATCGAAACCTGACCTTTTAATAATTCATTTCGATCAACCACGAAACGTGTACCCGACCGTTCCACCAAACTGTTAATAACATGCGCTCGTGACGATCCATCAAGACCCATCAACCAATTATCAAGCCACATTAGTTGGCCTTTACGTGAAAGAGCCCGAGCCAATTTGAGACGATTCATACCATGCGGACCAGCGACCGATTGAAGGGCACCTAGTGGTGCACTCAATCGGTCATGCAGTAATTCGATCCAATGACTGGCTGATAGTCTCTGCAGATGCATCTCAAGCGTAGCGGGCTCGATCCCTGGCTCTATAAATAGCCATTCTCCAACGGTCGAGACCTCAAAGTCCCGCGGATGATCAAGCATTATGACTGAGTAAGCCAATACCCTGGGATCCAAACGCGCCACATCCATTCCACCGATTCGAACAACGCCACGTTCTGGAGAGATTTGGTGGAGTAACAAATGTTTCAGGGTTGAGAGACCAGCGCCCTCTGCGGCACTAATTCGAACCAAACTTTCATCGGGACAATGAAAATTCAACTGGTCAAATAACGGGGCTTCACCTGCATGGCGCCGAAATACGACTCCGTCGTATTGAACTTCGCCACTAAGCGACAGAGGTCTTATAGCTTTTCGTTCAGAGTGTTCTGGTGGCAAATCTATACTCACTGGCATCGCGGCACGCAATCGCTCTAACAAGACCAGCGCTCCTAGTGATAAACCCGTTAACACCACAGGTCGCGTATCATCAGTAGAAGCGACCGCAGGAATTACTAAACTCGCGGCAATAACAGCACGGCTGAACCGGCTATATTCGGCCACTAACTCAATCCGAGCCACAACCCACTGACGTGCCTCATCCCAAACTTCTAGCACACGGTCTCTGACAGATGGGACTCCATCACGACATAACCGAAGCGATAACCATCGCATTGGTTGATCAATAGAAGGAAGATCAGCAAGTAGTCGACGCACATAGATCCAATACGCACCAGCAATCAAGCTACCTGAAAAGATCAGTGAGATCGCAAGTATTGGGAGTTCAAAGAGAAGAATAAGCGTGATCATTATCAAAGCAACTGCGAAACCGACCGGTAACACGTCCTGAAACTGTTGCGCTAATAAATGAATCACCCAAATGACCAAAACAATAATTGCGAGACTACCAAGCCCGACAGCTGGATAGTCAAAACTTAATGAAAAGCCTGGCGCTTCAAGGGTAACCAAAGCACAGAGCCAACTCACGACAGCTATAATCGACAATATCGAGACAATAAATAAAACGGTAAGCGCCCGGCGTTCCTCAGGAATCAAATCCTGCTCTAAGATTGTTCGCGGAGCATGCTCAGCAATTAATGGCGCCACAGCATCTGGCGACATTGGCTGATTGAGTTTAATCGCCTGATCTAATGACTCACTAAACCAAGACCGGAACGCGGGTTGAGCTAATTTCACACTCCAATCGACAAGACTGTCATCAATCCCGGCTGTCGTCATCATTTGACGGATCGGCTGAATCAGTTGATTGCGACCTAAATCACCAAGCCTTGGAATCAAACTCAACGGTAGACGACTTTCAAATGAAACCGCCGTCTCTGCGATTAGTTGAACCCTTAAGTAGTCTGACTCAGGGACCAAGAACCAGCCGGATTCAGGGACGGGCATCGAGCCAACTTCTTCGTCTGCAATCAGTACACGAAGCCTGGCATGACCTTCCTTCACTTGCCACAAACGATCTCGAGCAAGACCCACCGAGACTTTGCCAGCATCGAGTCGAAAAGTTTGCGTTTCAGTCGAGCTCAATAATGTCTCCTTCCCATAGATCAGAGACGCTGGAAAAAACGAATATCCGACAGTTAGCAGAGCCTAATCGATTCAGTAGTTCCAACTGTCGATCCGCAGACAGAGGGGCTAACGCATCTACCATAATTAATGTATCTGCACCCTGCGCGAGAGCCCTTGCAACTGACAGAGCGGCCGCCTCTGATGAGGAAAGACCTTGATTATCTCGGCCAATGCGGTAATTCAACGAACCACCAAAGCGTTCCCGCCAACGGTCCAAACCGACCAGTTCCATTAGATTACCAAAATGATATTCACCAACGTCACTCGCATCCCAGGCGAAGTTACTCCTTAAATTGCCCGGCAAAAACTCCGACTCTGGACCCAAAACCGTGATCAGCTCACCTTCTCGAACCAGTTCCTCGCAGGCACGCAATAGCATCTCAGGGAACTGAGTTCGTAACACATGTACACCCAAACCCTTGATATTTAGCAACTCACGAAGATCACTCATTATTTTTTTCGGCTCACGTTCTGTTCGTATGTGAGGTCTCTGAGTTACTGCTCGCGCTTGCTTGAAATGACGCGTAGGCATGAGATCAAGAAATAGAAAACCTGCTCCTACCACCCAGATTGATGCCGATAAATTGAGAACGCCATCGAGTAACGACATGCCAAAGATAGTGCCAATCGCGAGAATTCGGCCACCGACATCTCGAGAGAGGCGCGGAATCCAATCGGGTGCCATCGCATCCAGGGCGGCTTCGAGATCATTCCATTGAGATCGGTGAATGAGGGTAATAGATGTATAGGTCGTCGATGCAAGAATTAGCGCCATCAAAATCCAAAGCGGTATCAATGACACATCACTGACTTGACCAAGGATACTGACCAACATCACAAGCAGCAGCCTGGCCAGAACAACCAAAGTTAGAGCAAACCATTGAACCGTTTGGTTGTAATCAGGATTTTCTGGCTCCAGTACGTAGCCACCAATAGCGAATGCCTTACGCCAACGGGTTAGGTGTATTTTTGAGTCCCCATCGACGCCAATGACCCAACCGAAGATTTGATAGCGTATGCGTTGAAGAAGACCATCGCTATCTACAAATACAGACCCGGCAACAGGAGGCCTTAAACGACGTTCTTTGAGCTGATAGCCGAGCCTGCCGGCTTCATCAGCCACTGCCTCAAAGGTGGCTCCTGTAGCGATCAAACCATCAAGAATTGCAGTCATGGGTTCAGACTACGCCCCAGAAGTTCCAAGAGACGGACACGCCCACTGATGACGGTGACATCACAATGCTCACCCGGTGCGGGGATATCGGTGCCGGGTTCGGTCACTACCTGTTGTAACCGGACGCCGTTACTAGATAAACGTTCTGCTAGCAGACGGCTACCGACCCAATCACGGATATCTTGGACTGATAGGATATCACCAGGGCCCGTAAATACCTGTCCAGCGAGCGTTAGGCCCTGGCATGTCACAACGACACGTTCGCCAAGCACTCGGGGTTGGATTGAGGATGGAATGAAAAGTGCCACCTCTGCGCGGGCGGTATTTCCGAGGCCGCGGTGTGAAGTCACGACACCAAGCGTAGTCTCCGTATCGGTCACCCGTACAGCCCACAAACTTATTGCCCAGATCACGATTAACAGAGAGACGAAGGGCCACAACCACCACATTCTGCGAGGTAATCCCAAGAAATCTGTCGAAGCTTGACGCGTCTTCTCAGCCACTTAAATCCCTCATAAAGTGGTCCCTAACTGGCTCACAACATACCTAAATTTCAATCGAGCCGCCTCTACGTCAGCAAGCCCTCGGGCGTCAGGTTGCGCGAGTCGGTTTTCCGCGGACATCGCTACGGCGATCGCGACACTCCAAGACGATTTATGCTGACGGACTAGCGGCAGCTCTAATGCCCAAACAGGCGTTTTTACGCCCCATAATGCTCCTCGATCGACCTCAAGGTACCACTCAGAAATTCCCAGTAACGCGCCACTGCCACGGACATGGCTCCGACACTCAAGTTGCCCATCCAAAATCAAAGTCGGTTTTGGAAAATGAACATCGATTCCAGGATCCAAGTAGACACCCTGACCATGATCAACGATCCATTTCAAGTCTTGGTTTTCAAGATGCGCGATCCATGGATTCATATAGTCACCATCAGAGAGGTGTTTAATGGATAAACACACTCATATTTACCCATTACCAGAGCCCTCTTAAACCAGCGGACGCATTGCTGGAAATAGAATCACATCCCGAATTGAATGACGCTCAGCTAAGAACATTACCAAACGATCGATACCAATTCCCTCACCAGCAGTCGGTGGCAAACCGTATTCGAGGGCCCTTACATAATCATCATCATAGAACATGGCTTCGTCATCACCATCAACCTTTTGCGCGACTTGCTCCCGGAATCGTTCCGCCTGATCTTCAGCGTCATTGAGCTCACTAAATCCATTGGCAAGCTCCCGCCCACCGACAAAAAACTCAAACCGATCGGTCACAAACGGATTATCATCATTACGACGCGCAAGTGGGCTTACTTCAGCCGGATACTCAGTGATAAATGTTGGATGCATCAATCGCTCTTCGGCGACCGCTTCGAAGATCTCGATTTGCACCTTACCAAGACCCCACGACGGTTCAATTCTGAGACCCAACGATTGGGCCAGAGCTGTCGCTTGAGGGAGATCATCCAAGACAGCATCTGTTATTGTGTCAGCATATTCCAGGATCGCTTCTTTGACTGTCAATCTACGGAAAGGTTCTTTCAAGTCGACCTGTGAGCCGTCTTCAAGTGTAAACACTGTCTTACCACATACACTCTGTGCGACTTCGCGAAGAAGCAACTCTGTTGTCGCGATCAAGTCCTTGTAATCCGCGTAGGCCCAATAGAATTCGAGCATAGTGAACTCCGGATTATGTCGAGTTGATAGGCCCTCATTCCTGAAATTACGGTTAATTTCAAATACCCGCTCGAATCCACCAACGACCAAGCGTTTTAAAAACAACTCAGGTGCGATTCGGAGGTACATATCAATATCGAGCGCGTTGTGATGCGTGACGAAAGGACGCGCCGTGGCTCCACCCGGGATCACTTGTAACATTGGTGTTTCCACCTCCAAGAAATCACGCGCCTCAAAGAATTGACGAATCGCTGCGATAACCTTCGAACGCATCGTAAATACTTTACGTGTCTCATCATTGGTCATGAGATCTACGTAACGCTGACGATAGCGTAGTTCGGTATCAGTCAGGCCTTTATGCTTGTCTGGCAGAGGTCGCAATGACTTCGTGAGCAACCGAATCTCTGTCAGATGAACCGATAATTCGCCCGTGTTGGTTTTAAATAGGACGCCGCGTCCACCAACAATGTCACCTAAATCCCAAGTCTTAAAGTCGTCATAAACACCCTCAGGTAGATCAGCTTTTCTCGCATATAACTGGATACGACCGCTGACATCCTGAATCGTTAGGAAACTCGCTTTACCCATAATTCGACGCAACATAATGCGACCACACACAGCGACTTCGACTTCTTTCTCTGCCAACGCCTCTTTTTCGTCTGCGCCGTGCGAATTAGCCAGATCAAGTGCTAAGTGGCTTCTTCGAAAATCGTTGGGGAAGGTCGGTCCCTCGGCATCTCGGATCAGAGCTAGTTTTTTTTGTCTCTCAGCTATGAGTTGATTTTCGTCGACATCGATTTCTGGAGTGTTGTGATCGGTCATTACATTCCCTGCTTCAAACTTGCTTCGATAAATGGATCCAAAGCACCATCTAACACGGCTTGTGTATTGGAAGTTTCAACGCCGGTTCTTAAATCTTTGATCCGGCTAGCATCCAAGACATATGAACGAATCTGACTGCCCCAGCCAATGTCAGCTTTTGAGTCCTCAAGTGCTTGTGCTTCAGCACGCCGCGCATCCATCTCACGTTCGTATAACTTAGCGCGGAGCTGTTTCATCGCAAAATCTTTGTTCTGATGTTGTGAACGCTGACTTTGGCATTGCACCACGATTCCGGTGGGCTCGTGCGTTATGCGTACCGCGGAATCTGTTCTATTGACGTGCTGCCCGCCGGCTCCTGACGCTCGGTAGGTATCAATACGAAGGTCAGATGTATCGATCTCAATTTCTATGTCGTCGTCAATTTCAGGCGAGACAAAAATTGAGGAGAATGACGTGTGACGTCTGGCGCCCGAATCGAAGGGACTCTTTCGCACCAGGCGGTGAACCCCGGTTTCTGTTCTCAACCAGCCATAGGCGTATTCGCCCTGTACGTGGATCGTGGCGCTCTTTATTCCAGCCACTTCCCCCTCCGAGACCTCCACAACCTCAACCTTGAAGCCCTTTTTCTCCGACCAACGCAGATACATGCGAAGTAACATATTGGCCCAATCTTGCGCCTCGGTTCCGCCAGAACCTGCCTGAATGTCGAGATAGCAATCATTACCGTCAGCTTCACCAGAGAACATACGGCGAAATTCAAGACCAGCAACGAGGGCCTCTAAGCGCTCGAGTTCTTCATCCACCTCAGCGAGGCCGTCTTTGTCGCCCTCTTCGATCAGCATTTCTGTTAACTCTGTCTGATCAGAGAGGCTTTGATCTAACTCATCGATAGTCTCGACGATAGCTTCTAGGCCTGCCCGCTCGCGGCCAAGTGCCTGCGCCCGTGGTGGATCATTCCAGACGTTCGGATCCTCGAGCTCTAAATTGACTTCATCGAGTCGTTCACGCTTGGCTGTATAGTCAAAGATACCCCCTCAACACGTCAGTACGCGCTGTAAGGTCCGCGATCATTGCGTTACGGGCATTAATTTCCATGAGTAGTCTCTGCAGGTTTCAAAAGCCCGAGATATTACATAATCTCGGGCTCCTCGTCAGGCTGTTTGAGAAAGTGGGGCCGTCATCTCATCAGCCATATCACCGACAGGCGAGGCTGGCTCATGTCGCCTAAACAAAACAGCCATCAGTGGTGGAATGAAAAATAGTGCCAAGACCGTAGACAGAAGAAGCCCACCGAACACCACAATACCGATCCCTCGGTACAATTCAGAACCAGCGCCTGGGAAAACAATCAACGGTAATAGTCCGAATAAGCTAGTTAACGTCGACATAAAAATTGGGCGAATTCGATTACTTGTCGCTTCCAATATGGCGGCAACCGAATCTATCCTGTCGTGATGAATGTGCCAAAGTGTCTGCTCAACCATCAGTATCGCGTTGTTTACAACAACACCAGTCAGAATGATAAAACCCAGCATGGTCAGCATATCAAGCGGTTGATCCATATAGAGGTTCAGTAAAGCAAGACCCAAGATGCCACCTGTCGCTGCGATAGGTACCGTCACCAAAATAACGAGTGGCAACGCGAAACTCTTCAGAAGGATCACAAGCAACAAATAAATCACAGCGATCGCCAGTATTACGTTAGTCTGCATTGCATTCCAAGCCTTCGATAACTCATCAGCGGCGCCCGAGAGAGAAAGTCTTACACCATTTTTTGAGTTGATATTGAATGGGTGTACGACCTTTTCGTTAATCTCAGCGATGGCTTTTTCCAACGGGATCGACTCATGTAGACGTAATTCGATGGTAACAACTCGACGACCGGCTTTTCGTAATAATTGGTTCGGGGCCGACTCAATCGATACCTCAGCAACCTGGCCAATTTTTACCAGGGATCCATCTCGGGCAATCACGGGTATATCGGTGATGTCCTCAATCCTCGAGGTCTCTCTCGTCTGTGTAGTCAAAACCAATTCAACGAGTTCTCCACCCAATGGGATTTCTCGAACAAGAATGCCATCGTTATAGACATCGAGGGCCTGTGCAAAATCCCGCGCCGATACCCCTAAACGCGCAAGTGCATCTGGATCCGGTCTTACAACCAACTCGGGGCTCACTGCGTTTGCTGATGGCCGAATACGAATCTGGTGACCATTCCTCCTCGGGAACAATTCACTGACCTGCCGTCTGATATCACGAAACGCCGGTTCGACCGTCTCATAATCAGAGCCCAATACGTCGATCAAGATACCGCGCGATCCTCCGACGGATCGACCAAACAACGATGCTTGGGTTACGAATGCACGCGCTCCCGGTGCTTTTGCGACCGGTTCGGACAATACCGGAATGAGTTCACGAATTCGCCCGGCATCTTCGGTGGCAGCGCCAGCAAAGGCCCCTCCATTGTATGCCACAAAAAAGAAGCGATCGATATGCGGTAATTTCTCTGGGTTTGGATTTTCCCACAACGGCCTTGCAACATCTTCCATTGATTGAGCAAAGTTCAGGGTCGCTTC
>JBMZTF010000032.1:0-12364 GCA_049623565.1 Litorivicinaceae bacterium | reverse complement strand
GTCAGTCAATTATTATCAGCGAACGTTAAAAAGCTGAGAAAAATGATGGCACTTCCGGAGCGGTAGAAAACGAATGGCATTGTTTGGTCCAAGCGACAAAGAACTCAAAGCGACAGCGAAAAAAGAGTACGACAAAGCGATCGCGTTGCAAGGCGACTCGCGTAAAGAAGACGCTTACCGGATGCGGATTGCGCTGAGGACACGCGGTCACATCGATAAACTTTTTGTGGAGGCCGCGCAGAAAGCTGAAAAGTTCAATGATATTGCTATGATGTGCATCGCCGAAGGTAAGCCAGCCCCAGAGCCACCAAAACCATCGAATTTCATGAAGCTTATGACCGCATCGGGTGAGGTGTGGTCATATCTCCCCGAAGAGTATTCGAGCATCGTATTCAAATACGGGATGCTCTATCAGAGCATGAATGTCTCTGGTCCAAAGGCAATCTCGTATGTCCAAAAAATAAGTGACGCGATCGGTAACGAGTTACAGCTACCGCAACCCCTCATAACACTCGAATTCTTGCGTACTCAGCTAGAGGAAGAGGGTATTGATGTCGACGCAGAAATCGCGGCACTTGAGTCTACCGGCGGAGATGACCTCGAAGAGGTCTAACGATATATATGGAATGGATTCTTGGCATTCTAATCTTGGTCTTAGGTGGCGCTGCAATTATTGTTATCTACCTGAGCGAGCGAATCAGCGTTTTCGAAACACTCCTAGGACTTAATCCAAAAGTTACAAGCGACCATCTGGCCGAACATGTTGCTTTTGGGCCTAATCCCTTCGGTGATCTGTCAGGAGAAAATCTCTGGAAAGCCATGTCCGGTGAAGAGATCGAAGATGAGGGAATCGATATTGGTGACGTTGATGCACTTCGGCCACGCTACGAACTTGTGATCACACGTCATATTGAAATGATGTTAGAAGATGGCAGATTCGATGCCAGAGCCAACGAGCGAACAGCTGTCAGCTCCCTTGTCCGTATCCCTATGCTACGAGGATCTGTTGAATCCTTCATACCGTTCACAGAAGCATCCCGACTATATGAAATAGGTCAAGAAATTGAATCGAGCCCCGAACATGCAGAGCAACTCGCCGCGGAAGTGGACGAGATCGTTGATGACCTTTTCAACAAAGTAAAGCTTGAGCGGCAAACATCTGTGGGACGCGCTCTTTTACCGACAGCAGAGAACTATAGTGATCACGATAACTTGGAAGATATAGAATTGCCAAACGCCCCCGCAATCGATGATCAGCTTGCTTTGCCACCTGTCGATGAAGACACCGATACCGGGAAGAACGCCGGCTAACCTGAATTAGGGTTTAGCCTGTTCTGGAATCGGGAGAGGCGCCTCAGGGTTCGGATACTGAATTACGACCTTTTCTTGCATTTTAGTTTCGGACGCCGTGGCTTTTTGGGCCTGAGATTGGAGTAGCTCATAGTACCGCTCGCGCTGTAACGTCACCAAGGCCTGAACGTCTTTGTTTAATTCGTCAACACTCGAGATCTGCTTCCGTAACGAAGACATCTGTCCCGCCAAACCCTGCATCGATTTTGCAAGATCCGCTGTCACCTTCTGCTGTGATTTAATTTGTGTTTCAACCTCTCCAACGCGGACTGTAAAGACCTCACTCTGACGCCCGACCGTCTCAGCGGCTTTTGCTGGCAACTCAGTTTGAACTATTTGTAACGAACCATTGAGTTCATTCATCCGCTCAGTCAACTGGATCTGCGCGTCACGGAAAGCTTCCTGAGTAAGACGTAATTGCTCGATGGAGTCGTTGATCATCTGGAACTGCTCGAGTCCTACATTCAACTCCACAACCCGCTTGCCGACCGCAAGAACCATACCCTCAAGCTCAGCAGAGCCCTTGGATAACTGTGCAGCCATGAAACCAAATACAGCTACCGATATAAACAGCATCGCGCCACCAACTGACAGAACAATTGTCGAAATTTTGGAACTACGGTGCGAACTTTCATCGAGTTTTCTCGCGGCTTTGACAAGATTAGCTGTCGAGATATTCGCCGTCGCTGATGCTTTAGTCGCCGCTTCTGCCGAATCTAGAACAGAGCCCATCAATGTCTCCATCGACTCCACGGCCTGTGAGACTGAGCGCTCGCCTGCTTCATGAATTTTCTCTATGCGAGTTTTGACAAGCTCATCTGCAAGGTGAATCGCTTCAGCTAAAGTCGCGTCCGCTGCCGCAACAGCAACATCACTGGCTTCATCTGGCGTTTCGACTTCTGGATCCGCAGAATCATCGACTACTGCATCAGATTGGTCCTCAGAGACTTCTTCAGCGCCATCGACTGCTTCAGACTCATCCTCTGCAGATACCTCGTCCTTACGTTCTTCGTCTTTCGGAGTCTCGTTCTCACTCATCTTTCGTCTCTTCTGTTGTCTCTTGGGCATCGGAAGCCGTCACCGGATTCTTTGATTCATACAACGCTTCTACTTCGCCACCTAAAGAATCGGACGCTCGCATCACGACTTTAAGTTGATCGACGGTATCTGTGAGTCTTTTTAAAATTTCGTCACCTAATTGTGCAGAGCGCCATACCGGCAGATCCCAAGTCATAGGTTTCAATGCAACGATCTCGTCAATCTCCGCTTTCAAAGCGGCCGCAGTTGAGTGGTTAGCAAGTTTGACGGTCGACGCAGAAAATTCCGACTGGTGATATTCACGCCGACCCGGGTTCACGCGCTCGAAACGATCGTGATACGTATCCACCCCAACCACTGGGCCCTCGTGTTTTTCTGTTTCAGGCCGCTCGGAGATCTGATGATCCTCGGACGCTTTAAGACTCCTCTTCGGATCATCTCCTTGAACGATTGCGCGCTCACCCTTGCTTTTACCATCCTGTCGGAAAAGTTCGTTGGCCACTTTTACTCTCCGTCTCGCAAGATTCGCTGTAAAGAACCCGCCGTTCTCACCCAATAATCGGCACCTTGCGCCATTCCTTGAATATAGACACGACTCTCCGCACGGTCCTGGAAAGGCCCACTGACGACCGCATAACGAGTTGTACCATTGACATTGATCGGAACAACAATCGCGCGATCCACACCTGTTTGTGTGGCAATCCAGGCATTCGCACGCGCGCGTGAGGCCAGTACGATATGTTGAACGAACTGCTGACGGGGACCTGCGCTTTTTACGATCTCAATCGCAGGGTCTTCTACGGACGCTGGAGGAGTGACAGCAGCCTGTGTATCTACACCCGTCACAGGCTCAGGTTGTGGTAGGGTCTCGGCCGATTGCTCAGTAGGTAGCTCCGTTGTAGTCGCTGCCTCGGTGTCAGCACTAGCTAAGTTTTCCTCGATACTCTGAGTGTTTAGTTCTTCGCGTACAGCTCCCTCAGTCTCCGTAAAAGCCGGGGTTTCTGAGGCAATCTGATTAGTAAGATCCGCACGCGCAACTTGCTGAGGGGTCGCAGCTTGCTGTTCGGCCAAGCGACCCTCTTCAGCTGGTCGAGGCAACAACTCTTGCGATCCCGTCAATGGGTTTTGCGGTGATTGGGGTCTACCATCTAGTGACGAGTCATACGCAGCGTCTACGACAGACTGACCCTTCTCTTTCCGAGAAAAAATGCTGTCTTCAACACCCAAAAGCTTCAGTGCTCGCTCTAATTGCTGGCCAACATCCGGGCTAACAAATCCCGCAACGGCGGTCGCACCAATCCCCAAAACTAGCAAAAAAACAATAACACCAAGCGCACTGCCTTTCTTCTTTGGCTCTTCCTCTTCAAATAGAGCACGCATATCATCTGCCTCGCGCTCACCTGCGTCGGTAGGGCCACCCAGAGCCTCATCAATGTCTACCTGGAGAGATACGCTCCCCTGATCAGCCGACAAACTTGGCTCCAGATGTTGCGAAACCGTTTGGTTGATACGAGACAGTACCCGTTCGACTTGAAATTCTAGCCCTTCAGCCATCCCCTCTTTACGAAGCAGCAATTGCTCTTCTGCGGTTGGTGGCTCGACCTCCCAACGCAACAGGCGCGAACCAAAACGATCCAATGCCTTTTCAATATTTGAGGGGACGCGATCTAACAAAAATACCAATCGCATATTGAGTCCAGAAAAATCCGTCACCATTCGAGACAGTAGCGCCCATCCATCGCTATCGATTGCCTTCGGGTCGTTCACTACTATGATTCGACCTGGAGTCTGCGACGTTTGTTCGCCCCGAGCCTCCTCCATAGACATAGAATTCACTAGCTCGTTAAATCGGGTAACCAATGCCTCTGTGCTTGCGGGCATGTAGGTCTCGACGGCCATGCCTGACCGCATTTTCAGACGGTTCAACATCATCCTTCCGTAGTGATCAATGACACCGTCGTAATGACTTGTCACAAGCAGATGCTGCGCATCATCAACAACCGCATCAAAAATTCTTTGAAAACGCGAAACGTCAGAGCCCCGAAAAAATATTTCACCGTTGTCTTGGCAGAGCTTCGTAGTGGATTCGTCAAACATGACTGTGCATACCTTTCACTATTCGGGGTTACCTTCCGCATCGAATCGATATTCTGGCGGGATTTCGGGGTTCGGTTTACCTGCAGTTTGCACGTCTCGACGGACGCTTGCCAGACTAAACACATACGCAATGACTTGAGCAACTGCGTAGTAGAGCTCTTCAGGAATTGTTCGGTCGATCTCTGTCGTGAAATAAAGCGCCCGCGCAAGTGGTGGTATTTCTACCTGAACCACGCCATGCTCTTTCGCCTCATTACGAATCCGTAACGCGACGTGATCAACACCTTTGGCGACTACAATAGGCGCTCCATCCGACTCGGGGTCATATACGAGTGCAACCGAAAAATGCTCTGGGTTTGTAATCACAACATCCGCGTCCTTGACCTGGTCCATCATCCGCTGTTCAGCCATTTCGCGCTGTTTCCGACGAATCTGCGCTTTCACCTCGGGACGACCCTCAATATCCTTGTACTCGTCTTTGACTTCCTGCTTAGTCATCCGCATACGCTTATTGAATTCAAACGCTTGAAACGGTACGTCGATCGCTGCAATTAGAACCAAGGTCGCCGTTACGACAAGGGTTGTTAACCCTATCATTTCGCCTGCAGCAACCAGTGCGGGCTGAATAGCCATACCTGACAAAGCCACCAGTTCGTCAGAGAAATCGTAAACGAAATAAGCTAAAACAAGCGCGACAAGCGAGAATTTAAGAATAGACTTGGAGAGTTCGACCAAAGCCTTCAATCCAAACATCCGTTTAAAACCATTCAACGGATTAAGTTTAGAGCCCTTCGGGGTTATCGCTTTCCAAGCAAAATTCAATCCCCCCATCGCTGAGGATGCGAGAATTGCGACAAAGAAAGTGAGGACTAGCAGCGGAATGATTAGGAAAAATGATTCTTTCCCTATATCGGCGAACTGCACCATCCCAAGATTTTCGGAATAAATTTCACGTCGCTCAATTATAAATCCAGACGCAAACAGATCAGCTAAATTTCCAATTAACCAACCGCCCATCAAATAAAGAGCCGACATTGAGCTGATCATCACGGCAGCAACCCCGAGTTCTTGAGATCGAGGTACCTGACCGTCTTCACGCGCCTTCTGTAGGCGTCGGGCCGTTGGCTCTTCGGTTTTTTCGTCGTCCGGCGTATCTTCTGCCATCACAACACTCCTGGAACCAGAACAAAGTCCTTCACGCGCTCAATCCCTTCCATCCAAAGCCACTGGATGCGCGCACCGATCCCGGCCATCGATAGAATTAGGACAGCATAACCCGTCAAGAAGAACACTGGAAAACCGACCGCAAAAATATTCAAACTTGGTGCGGCCCGAGTAATTACCCCAACTCCCGTATTGACTAAAAGGAGTGCCACCATAATCGGAAGGGCAATTAAGACCCCGCCAAGAAAAATCATGGCGCTCCACTCGACTAGAGCCGAAAAATTTGCTTCGCCGATAAAAGCTACCCCCACAGGGAATGTCTCAAAACTCCGTAAAAGGATCCCGATTATCAGCATGTGACCACCGACAGCCAAAAAAATCAGTGTTGCGAGGATCAATAAAAACTGTGATACCAGCGGGACTGTGCCAAGACCAGGATCCACCATAGTCGCCATCGATAAGCCCATGGAATTTGCAACTGCCTGCCCCCCCACCACTACTGCTGCCGTGACGATTTGGAGAAAAAATCCCATCAACGCACCGATCAAAATCTGATTAATAATTTCTGATAAACCTGCGGCGGAAACAGGATCGATTGTTGGCCACTCAACCAATGGGTAGATCATGAGTGTCAACGCTAGAGTCAAAATAATCCTTATCCGAACGGATACCGCATCAATTGACAAAACCGGCACCGCAATTAACATCGCGCCGATTCGTAGAAACGGCCAAAGAGCTGTGTAGAACCGCTCAATCAAATCTGCAGCAAAGAGCTCCATCAATCCGCCTAGAAGAAGAGCGTTGGTATTCGCTCATACAATTTACGAGTGAAATCGACGATCACTGAAACCTGCCAAGATCCAAGAAGAACTAATACCGCGACTAACGCCGCAATTTTTGGGATAAAAGAAAGCGTCATTTCGTTAATTGAAGTTGCCGCCTGAATAATCCCTATTATCAAGCCGACAATCAAAGCAATCCCGAGCAAAGGACCTGCGATCAATACCGCAACCCAAAGTGCTTCTCTACCAAGTTCAATGACTAATGCAGTATCTAACATCAGAGCCCCCTACGGCATCGCAAAGCTAGCAGCTAACGAGCCTACGACAAGTGTCCAACCATCCACCAAAACAAACAACATCAACTTGAACGGCATTGAAATCATCATTGGCGAGAGCATCATCATACCCATCGACATCAGTACACTTGCGACGATCAAATCGATAACGACAAATGGAATATAGATCATGAACGCAATGATGAACGCGCTCTTTAACTCGGAAGTTATGAACGCTGGCGCCAAGATTGAGAACGGAACATCGTCCGGAGCCGGTATCGCTTCCATCCCCACGATCTCTACAAACATTCCGATATCTTCCTGTCGCGTTTGATTCAGCATGAAGCCCCGAACCGGGACTTCAGCGGCAGCGATCGCTGCCTCGATCGAAATCTCCTCATTTAAAAATGGGAGGATGGCAGTGTCATAAACACTATTGAACACCGGCGCCATCACGAAAAACGTTAAAAATAAAGCAATCCCCACCAGCACCGTGTTGGGCGGTGTTTGCATGGTGCCCAGGGCCTGCCGTAACAGAGATAACACGATGATGATTCGCACAAACGATGTAAGCCCAAGAAGCATTGCCGGCAGAACCGACAACAAGGTCATTAAGGCCAGTAGCTGCAGTGTGAGACTGTATTGTGTCGCACCTTGTTCTTCGGTTACGGTAACGATCGGAAGAGCGTCACCAAATGCTGGTGAAACAAACATGGCAACGAAAATGACTAACTTAATCACTGTTGCTCTCCGCTTGAGTACCTGCGTCACGAAGCACATCAGAAAACTCAGGAGCCCTGTCCCTTGGCCACTGACCAAGACCTGTTATGGACTGCGGTGAAATACCGACCAAGACCCTCTGATCATCAGATTCGACCAATATAATACGTTGTCGGGCACCAAGGCTAAATGAATCGATTAATTTAATAGATGCCTGACCAGATTGGTTCTGCAGCTGCATCCGGCCAAACCGCTTGAGGCCCCAAAGCGTTGCACCCAGCAACGCTATGACAAGCAGAAAACTTAAGACAAACGAAACCCAGTCAACGTATTCCACTCAATACCCTCTTAATCAGTTGTGATTAGAGGTTTTTGATCCGGTCTGCCGCTGAAATCACTTGCGTTAAGCGAACACCATAACGGTCATTCACCAGAACCACCTCTCCCTGAGCCACAACTGTATCATTAACCACGATATCTAGGGGCTCTCCGGCGAGACGATCTAATTCAACCACGCTGCCTTGGGTCAAACGCATCAGGTCACGAATTTTCAAGGACGCACGACCCACTTCAATCGCAAGGGTCACTGGAATATTTTCGATCACTTCCCGGTTCATTTTGGAAGGGATATTTACTTCAGCTCCTTCGACTTGATCCTCAGCACCGGCTGAGTCTTCGTTCTCTACCGTATCATCTGCTTCTAATTCACTCACAATCCACCTCCATCAGTCGGATCGACTTAATCATTTGATTCTTCTGGCTTGATTGGGTTCTCAATCTTAATTGCCACCTGCGTACCGTGCGTACCCACGGAGCTTTCAAAGATCGGAACATCATTCACAATCAAACGCGCGTAATCTGGTTTCTTGAAAAAGATCACCTGACCCTCCTCCAAGTCCTCAAAGTCACGAACGGGGACTTTCACCTTGGCAAGCTCAACTTTTGCCTGAAGCTGTGCATCGCCCGAGGCCAATTCCATGTTCTCGAGCCACAAACGGTCAGACTCTTCATTCCCATCACCAGTTTGCAACCGACTTCTCAGCAGCTCGCGGAATGGTTTCAGGGCCGCATACGGATATACGATATCGATAAACCCCTTAACGTTATCGCCGAGCTCGGCCTCGAAACGCGAGAGGATAATCAAGTCATTCTCATCAACAATCTGTGCGAACTGCGGATTAATCTCGGAGCTGACCGTCTCGATCTCAACAGGCATAAGCGGAGCCCAAGCTTCTTGCAGAGACAAGAACAGCTGGTCCAGCATCATCTTGATGATCCGAGTCTCCGTGGGTGTAAAAAGTCGTCCTGGAGGCAGCGCACCAATACCGCGTCCAAATCCGCCAAAGAAATTATCAAGCGCTGAGAAAATAATATTCGGCTCGATCAACACCATTGACGAACCACGTAGCGGAGGAGTCCGCACGGTAGTCACCGACAAGGGCGGTTTGAGGTCGGGAAGATAATCACCAAACTTCATAATACGAACACGCGCTGGGTTAATTCGAGGGCTCGTCCTTAAGACATCGAGAAGACCCAAACGGAACATCCTAATAAACCGCTCATTGATCATATCGATCGATGACAAGTTGACACCCAGCGTCGAATCTTCGGCTGCTAGATCGTGCTTCACAACACGAGCTTGCAAATTAAAACCGGTATCCGTTTCCAAATCCCCGGAATCAACGCTTTCAGCAAGCGCTTCGAGTTCTTCTGGTGTTAGCAGACTCTCGGCCATAACGCTCCCCTAATCACTGAACGATGAATTCAGCAAAATATACTTTTTCAATGCCGCCAAAATCTTCGAATTCTTCGAGAGTGGCATTCATCGCTAACCGAATGTCTTCAGCCATGTTGGTCCGAAAATCTGGTTGATTAATATCTTTCTCTGTCACTTGACGCATAATGTCCAGAATCGATGAGCGGATAGCAAAAGTGTGCTTCTCAATATTTGCGATCACCTGCTCATCATAGTGAGTCATAATAGCGAGCTTGATTTGCATCACCTTCCGAGAACTAGCTACGTTCGCGAGGAACTCACGCTCAAGCTCGTAATAAACCGTCTCAAACTTCTCGACTGCCGGTGCCTCCAGCTGTATCTTCGCCGGCTGCATTGCCACCTCTTCCGCCGCCTCCGCGGCCTCAGTTTCCAAGGCACTGATTTGCTCTTCAGCGACCTCCTCAGGACCGGGATCAAAGAATCCAGTGAAATAAAGCGTTAAACCGATGGTCAGGAGCACCACCAAAACAACACCAACAACCAGCAAGATGATCTTTAACAGACCACCTTTCTTGCCACCGCCCTCTTCTTCTTCAATCTGCTCGTCAGCCATGCCGAATCCTCTTAACTAAACGCGTACATCTAATCCAGTCGAATCATCAATTTCCAACTGATTATCAGTTAAATCGGATGATTCTTCAGATTCTGTTACCTGGATCTCCGGCTGCGTGTTTTGCTCGCCTGTCGAGTTTCCGCCATTCTGGGCCCCAGAATCTTGGGTTAATCCTGTATATGCAACATCAATGCCACCTTCTTCGAACCAGCTCTTTAATCGGGGCATTGATTCCAACAGAAGGTCTCTGGTCACGGAATGAGATGCCCTAAAACTCGCTTCAAGTCCGCGTTCTGTCATTTCCATCTCAATCTCGATTGAACCTAGTTCCGCGGGATGCATTGCAATTTCCAAACTCCACCGGCCTCGACCTATTTGACCAGCAATCTGCCGCGCGACCATGGTACCAAGCTTATCAGTTAGCTCACGAAGTGATTCAGCGCGCTTTAGATGTTCCCCTAGCCACTCTCGGAATTCCCGTATTTCAGGACCCTTAGCCAGTTCAGAGAATGCTTTGGCATCCAACTGGTTCGATGAGAAGGAGCCCGAATCAGTCGAGCCACCTTGATTAGATGACCCACTACCAGGCAATTTTTTCGCTAGCGAGGGCAACAAATCAGTCAACTTAATCGTCGTTTGATCTGATGATTTAGAGGCTAACTTGGTTTTTAGCTGCTGCGAAATTTCTTTGATCGCAAGCACTTCAATTGTTGTAGACGGTTTGACTGAATTTCGCGGCTCAATTAATTGACTAGCCAATGCTTCGGCCAAGTTCGTTGGCTTAAATTCATCAATTGAAAGAGTTTCGTCCGTTACGCGGATTGCTCCGAGCTCACCACCTCTGGTCTTCAACCAGGTCGCCGTCGTTTGTGCAGTACTGGACTGCCCTTCAGGGCCAGACATAAGGAGTTGAGCCATGTCGGCTCTTGCGAATCCTTGCTCCTGCATAAATTTGATCAAGGATTCATCGGATACCACAGAAGAGCTTTCCGTCGCCGTCATCAGCCTAAGTTTGCCCGCTTTGCGGACACGCAAAGAATTAAGGTCGACCTTTGTTATTTCAGTTTCTGCCAAAGTCTCCCCGCGCACGGCGTCCTCCCTCGGCAAGTTTTTGCCGGTCTCAGGTGACTGATTCGATTGTGCTTTTGCCAACGCCTTATCAAACCCATCATCACGCGTTTCATTATCTAGCCCGTTATTTCCGCTGGATTTATCAGGACCTGGCTCCCTGGCCTGCGAAGTTGTTTGCAGAGAAATAGTGATATTTGAAGTAGACGACATAGCCGACTCAGTCCTCTCAGAAATAATCTCCAAGAACTAAAGCAATGTTTAGGCCAGTTTTGATTTCCGGTAATGAAGTTGCCCGCCAATCTCGTCCAACTCGCGAGCCTCTCGCCGTTCAATCCGTTTAGCTAAGCGCTGATTTTCACGCTCGATCAATTTTTGATACTTCTGACGTTCGATTTCGGCTTGGCTTAACACACGCTGTTTTCTTATCAATTCTTTCTCTAGCGTTGCGATTTGCGCCCTGATTGAGGCGATAGCTTGGTGCATTTGCTTCAGCGACGTTCGATACAACTGAATATCACCGAAGTGTGTCGCTGAACTCTGATTCGCTTCGATCTTTGACTGATATTGCTCAGCGATACGTTCAGTCCTTTCACATAATGCCTGTTGCTCCAGAATACGCTCTCGAACCTTAGAGGCAGCCTCAGCAGCTTTATCCCGTTGTGCTCTAGCGCGTCCCTCTAATACTTCCCAGCAGCTCATCACACCAACCCATTGAGTGCATTTTGAGTGGCATCGGTATCGAATCGTTCAGCCGAGTCTTGACGCATAAACGCTTCCAACTGCGGGCGTTTCTGAATCGCTTCGTCAAGCTCTGAGTTTGTGCCCTGCTCATAAGCGCCTACCTGAATAAGGTCTTTATTCTGCTGATAGAGCGTCCATAGACGCCTAAAATGAAGCGCTCGATTTAGGTGGTCAGGACCCACAAGCTGGTCCATCACGCGACTGACTGAGCCTGTCAGGTCAATTGCTGGATAAAAAGCCGCATCAGCCAGCTCACGTGACAGCATCACCTGGCCATCTAGTGATGCTCGCGTAATATCGATGATGGGATCCGATCGATCATCACCCTCAGCCAAAACTGTATATATGGCGGTAATCGAGCCATGACCGTGTCGACCGACACCTGATCGTTCAATAAGTTTGGGCAGTAATGCAAAAACTGAAGGGGGATAACCTTTCGATGTCGGCGGCTCTCCGACTGCCAAACCAATTTCTCTCTGCGCGTGAGCAACCCGCGTTATCGAATCAACGAGGAGTAACACGTTCTTACCTTGATCACGCCAGTACTCAGCGACCAAGTGCGCAAGCAATGTGGCACGTAACCTAAGCACCGGTGACTCGTTCGCTGGGGACGCAACCACGATAGACTTGGTGAGCCCATCTGGGCCCAATGTCTCGGTTACAAACTCTTTAACCTCGCGGCCTCGTTCACCAATCAAACCAATCACAACAACGTCGGCGTCGGTGTATTTAGTCATCATGCCTAAAAGAACGCTTTTCCCAACACCTGAGCCCGCCATCAGCCCAATGCGCTGGC
>JBMZTF010000031.1:0-12753 GCA_049623565.1 Litorivicinaceae bacterium | reverse complement strand
TTTCCAATCTCCAATGATTTTGTCAAATTGTTTGATTTTCTTTTCCATTTGGTTAGCTTTAGCACTCGCAGCATCAACATGACCACCTAATTCTTCAATTTCAGTGGCTAATTTGATTTTGCTCTTTTCTAAACTATCCAATTTGTTGCTCAAATTATCCACTGTACTTTCACATTCTGCCAATCTAGCTTGAAGTTTGAGTTTTGTATGCTCAAGTTCTTCAATTTTGGCAATTCCATCTTGCTCATATTTGAGTCTCCAAAAATGGGCATCATTTTCAGCTTTTTGGCAAAGTCGAGCCAAATCTTCTTTGGCTATTTTTTCCTCTTCGTAAACTGCTGAAGTTCCATCAAATTCGTGTTCCAAAGTTCTAAATCTGCCCATTAAAGATTGTCTTTCTTTACTTTCTTCATCACACATCCTTTTAGCCTCTTCTAACTGGTTAGTTAGTTGGATTTTGGTCTTTTGCAAAACTGAAATATTGGCATCCAATTCTTCCAATTGCCTGTAAAAATATTATTTTGCAATAATTTGAATATAAGGCATTTCAGTGGCCATATAAAGCCGTTTCTTGTCCATTTTATGATGATTTGAATGTCTCAATAGCAAACGACTGAAAACTTTTATCGATTATTTCGGGCTGCAAACGCGTGAGTTTGCTCGAAGATGTTCGTCTCGAGAGAGATAAACGTAAGCGGCAAGCATTCGTGCGTCGTGAACAAGATATTTTGTCAGCATGCGAGAGTCTGATGACTGAGAAGGGCATACGTCGTGTCTCAGTTGATACCATTGCTGCACGGACCGGAATCGGCAAAGGCACAATTTACAAGCACTTTGATAGTAAGCGTGATCTGTTGCTCGCGATAGCAGAACGTTACTTTGAGATGCTGACAGAGTTACTCGGTCGCTCAAATGATCCCTCACGCGCGGTATCAGACTGGATTGAAGCGCAGTTGTATGTCGCGAGGCGCTCACTACTGATCCGCGAACTAGTCAACACACTGTCGGACGACGCGAGAGCTATCGGTAAAATCCAGGACGCTCAGTATCAAATGCGTAAACGTTTAGCTCAGGTCTTGTCTGGATCACCGAGCAAACGTGGTCAACCCTTTGAGCGAGCAATGTGGTTGGACGCAATTGTTCAAGGGGCGCTTGTCGAGATGGAATCGGTGTTGAAGTCTGAATCCTTTGACGAAGACGAGTGGATTGAGTCGATTACTCGGATTGTTCCGCTTCTGATGGATCAGTCGAAACAAAAATCGAAAGATCAGAGGCTAACCTACCTCTAATCAAAGATGATGATTTGGTCGCCTTCGACGACCTCGCTTTCGTCGAGTGAGCGCAAAAATAGCCCACAGACATCCGTATTGAGTTGTTGGTCCAGCCGTTCTAAAAAATCCGCTGTGCGAGTTCCATGCCAATCACATTCAGTTGCGCGACAACGTACGATTGGCTCGATAACTTCAAATGTTGCCTTGCCTATCTGCAACTTATTCCCGACCCATGAGAGCTCTTCAAACGGACGTACTCCGTCGATCAGCAAATTACCTCGGTAACGTTCATGGTGGTCACTCGTATCTGTGGCCTCAGCAATTGCTGTGACAGTGGAGCGGTTCAACAACGAGACATAAGCTTCACGTTCGTCAGTAAAGCCTGTTGAGAGCATCTCAAGGGTTAATTGACCAATATCGGGGCTAAGGGAACTTATCCATTGGATCAATGTGTCGCTATCGAAAGGGTCTCGACTGATTTCTAATGCGTCCCCGCGATACTCGAAATGAACCGTCTCTAATGTCCAATCCACCCAGATTTGGGAGCACAGATCCGTTTGTACCGATTGCATAAAGAATTTCTTAGGCCGCCAGCCCTCTGCATTGGCTAGGACACGATCCGCGTACTGAATTGCATATTGGCGATCACCTTGAAGTGTTTTGGAGCGATGTGTAGATGCCTTTTCAAGTCGCTCTCCAGCAAATCCTTTGAGTGGATAACGGGTTATTGACTGAAGCTGCATTAATGACCCGCCGTCGGATGTTCGCAGAGTTCCAGCAAGACACCTTCGGTATCTTTGGGATGAACAAAGGCCACTTTGGTGCCATGCGCACCCGGAACCGGCGATTCATTGATCAGGGTGTAGCCTTCAGCTTTGAGGCGTGCGAGTTCTGCTTCAATGTCTGTAACGGTTATTGCCAGTTGCTGCAGACCGCCTTTACCAGCATTTTTCTCGATGAATTTTGCGATGGGGCTATCAGGCTCAGTTGCGGCGATCAGTTCGATGCATGACTCACCGATCTGGAAAAAGGCTGTCTCTACTTTCTGCGACTCCACACGATCGCGACCGGTAAGTCTAAACCCAAGCCCTTGGTATGTTCGGATGGCGTCTTCAATATCGGTGACCGCAATCCCGACGTGGTCGATTTTATGCAACATACCTATTGTTCTCCGATGTCTTAGAAGTATTCTAACCCGTAACCATATAAGAAAAAGGATGTCGCAATGTTTAGATCTATAGTAGTGGATGACTTTATGACCACACATTTAGCAACAGCAACGCCCGGCATGGATTTACTTTCTCTGGTTGATTTATTGCTCATACAAGGCATCTCAGGTGCGCCAGTTGTAGATGAAGACGGTAGGTTAGTCGGAATGATTTCCGAGCAGGATTGCCTCAGAGCGATCCTGGTAGGAACGTATCAAGGCGACATTGGTGGACGGGTTGGCGATGTGATGAGTAGTCCAGTTGAGACAATCCAATTAGGTTCAAATATTGTTGAGGTGGCTGAACGCATGCTACAAACAAATCGACGGCGTTTCCCCGTGATTGATTCAGACGGAAATTTAAGGGGCCAAATTTCTAGAAGGGACCTTCTTCGGGCTGTACGGGCTTATGAAATTCCCAGCATCTAGGTAAATCTATATCGTTTCTAGAGGTGTTTTGTGAGTAATTCTGTGCATCTCAGTGCAGCTTGGGTTGGTGATAATTCTCCCCGAGCTACTAGGTCTTTCTGTTTTTTATAAAGCCCTGCCCAGGTGGTATTTGCGTTTAGAAGATCGGTGATACCGTCATTTAGTAATCGCTCAAACCATTGACTGGCTTGGGTAGCTCGTCGCTCTGGGATTGCTTCCGATCCAGCATTGCAGTAGGCCTCCATTCGTTCCCATAATGTATCGATTCCGTGCGGTTGCAGTGAGCTGACAGACAGGACTTCTGTCGTCCAGAATCCCTGATGGTTCAAGAAGCCCATTGCGTTTTTGTAGTGCACAACGGACTGACTGGCTAGGCGCTCGGCATCACCATCTGCTTTATTGACGACAATAAAATCGGCGAGCTCGAGGATACCTTTTTTGATTCCTTGGAGCTCGTCGCCAGCGCCTGGCTGCATGAGCACAAGAAACAGGTCGGTCATCGAGTGCACTTCGTATTCACTTTGCCCAACACCCACTGTTTCTACCAAAATGACGTCAAACCCGGCAGATTCTGCAACTAAAATAGCTTCACGGGTTCTGTTCGCGACACCACCTAAAGAGCGGCCAGCTGGTGAGGGCCTAACAAAGGCGCTCTCTTTGCGAGACAGCTTCTCCATCCGCGTCTTGTCGCCTAAAATGGAACCGCCATGAAGAGGAGAAGAGGGATCGACTGCGAGTACACCGACGCGCTTCCCAAGACCGATTAAGAACAGGCCAAATGCTTCGATAAAGGTCGATTTGCCGACCCCGGGAACGCCTGAAATACCGATACGTAGGCTGCCACCTGAGTGTGGCAGGCATCGCTCGAGGAGTGCAACAGCCTCTCTACGATGAGTAGGATTGGTCGACTCGATGAGCGTAATTGCCTTGGCCAGCGCGCGTCGCTTACCCTGGCGTAACGCATCAAAATCGATCTCAGGCACCTGCACTCTCAATCGCATCGAGCACAGATTTCGCGCATCCTGGAATCTTTGTTCCCGGGCCAAAGATCGCTGCGACGCCATGATCATAAAGTGCTTGGTAATCTTTTCTTGGAATCACGCCACCCGCAAACACTACAATGTCAGCCGCGCCCTCGGCCGCGAGCGCTGCTTTGAGTTCAGGAATCAGAGTCAAATGACCTGCTGCCAGTGAACTGACACCGATCGCATGCACGTCGTTTTCAATTGCCTGACGAGCGACTTCCTCTGGCGTTGAAAACATGGGGCTTAGATCCACGTCAAATCCGAGATCTGCAAACGCTGTCGCGACAACTTTTGCTCCACGGTCGTGACCATCTTGTCCCATTTTTGCGACTAAGATTCGAGGACGACGTCCGTTACCGGTTTGGAAATCGGAAATTCGTGTCGTCAGAGCCGCCCAGTCGGCATCATCTTTAAAGTGGCTGCCATACACGCCTGAAACACTCCGGTGCGTTGCTTGGAATCGTTTAAATACGATCTCCATTGCATCAGAGATTTCTCCTACTGTACACCTTGCGCGTGTCGCTTGGATGGCGAGATCAAGCAGATTGCCCGGTCCACCTGACGCGCAGTCAGTAATAGCTTTGAGGCATGCCCTAGCTCGCGCCGTGTCACGGGATGCTTTGACAGATTTAAGACGCTCGATTTGTGCGTCACGAACTTTTTCGTTGTCGATAGAGAGGACTTCGAAGTCGTTCTCTACTCCCTCGGGGAGATTGTATTTATTAACGCCCACGATAACATCTTCGCCGCGGTCAATACGCGCCTGTTTATTCGTCGCTGATTCTTCGATTCGAAGTTTTGGAAGTCCTGCCTCGATCGCTTTGGCCATGCCACCTTCTTTTTCTACTTCAGCGATTAATTCACGTGCACGCTCTGTGAGTTCATTAGTCAGTGATTCCATCATATAAGAACCACCCCAGGGGTCCACTACCTGGCGAATTCCAGTCTCTTCCTGAAGGATCAGCTGTGTATTTCGTGCGATACGCGCACTGAATTCTGTTGGCAGTGCGATGGCTTCATCAAACGAGTTGGTGTGCAGTGACTGGGTTCCACCGAACACCGCGGCCATGGCCTCAATGGTTGTTCTTACCACGTTGTTGTATGGATCTTGTTCTGTCAGCGACCAGCCCGAGGTTTGGCAATGTGTCCGTAGAACAGTCGAACGATCTGACTTCGGATTGAAATCATTCACAATCTCGTTCCACAAAAGACGTGCAGCTCTCAGCTTTGCGATTTCCATGTAGAAGTTCATCCCGATACCGAAGAAGAACGATAAACGTGGCGTAAACTGGTCAATGTCTAGTCCAGCTGCGAGCGCGGTGCGGATGTACTCCTTCCCGTCGGCAAGCGTATAGGCAAGCTCGAGGGCCGCATCGGCACCTGCTTCCTGGATGTGGTATCCGGAGATCGAGATCGTATTGAACTTCGGCATGTTGTCAGAACAATAGCCGATGATATCTCCAATGATCCGCATCGATGGTTCTGGTGGGTAGATGTATGTGTTCCGAACCATAAACTCTTTCAAAATATCGTTCTGGATGGTTCCTGACAGCTTCTCTTGGGACACGCCTTGTTCTTCGGCGGCGACGATGTAGCCCGCTAGGACAGGAAGCACGGCGCCATTCATGGTCATTGATACGGAGACTTGGTCGAGCGGAATCCCGTCAAATAGGATCTTCATATCCTCAACCGAGTCGATGGCGACTCCGGCTTTACCAACATCGCCTGAGACGCGTGGATGATCTGAGTCGTAACCACGGTGTGTTGCCAAATCAAACGCAACAGATATTCCTTGACCACCTGCAGCCAGTGCTTTTCTGTAAAAGGTATTGGATTCTTCTGCGGTCGAGAAGCCTGCGTATTGTCGGATTGTCCAAGGACGTCCAGCGTACATTGTCGCTTTTGGACCGCGCATAAAGGGCGCCATACCGGGCATACTCTTTCGTACATCAAGGTCTTTGACATCATCTTCCGTGTACAGAATCTTGAGCCCGATACCTTCTGGTGTGAACCAAGTCATTTCGTCTGAGGTGAGGCCTTTTGACTCTTTGGCAACGAGTTCTTCCCACTGCTGTTTCTTTGTCATGCTGTCCTCACAACGCACTCAGTTGTTCGACTGTGTGAGAAAGGCGTGCTTCCGCGAGAGCTTCCTCGTCGCTCTCTTCGGCGACTTCATCGGGATCGATGCGATACAAAGCCTCGCCTTTCCTAACAATCACCCCATCTCCGTTCTCAATCAGCGCTTCGGTTACAGTGCCTGAAAATTCAGCATACACCTTATTAAACATCTTCATGACTTCTATGATGTAGAGCGGATCACCCTGCTCAAAGTGTGTTCCTACTTCTAGGAAGGACGGGGCGCCTGGGGTTTCTTGCGCATAGAACATACCACCCGAGACGGCAACGATTTCATTCGCAGAGGCAACAGGTGGCGGCACGAGAATCTTCCGCGCACGTTCTGTGAGCTCGGAATCTTTCAGTCGATCTGGAATCATGACTGTCAGGTCATCATTGACCCTTAGGTCGTCAAAGCCGACAGTGAGGGCTGACTTAGCGACAGCAGCTATCAACTCCAAGCCTGCCTGGAATCCCGCGTGAGCCGCCTGAATATCACCCCAAATCGCTGCATCAATTCCCTCCGGAGCTTTATCGGTTGAGAGGATCTTTACCCATTCGCTCCAACTGTGCACCCCGAGTCGATCTCCAAGGTCTTGATAGAAACTGAGACCTTGCTCAAGGATGACTTGATCGTGATCCCAAATGACTTCAAGAGCGGGAGCGGCCTCCACAAAATCCATATTGAGGTAGTGGTAGAGGTCAGCTAACACATAAAAAGGATTCGTTTTCCAAGCAAACCGACCTGCCTCGACCGACCAATCCTGACGGACCTTTGAAATCCAGCCGATCAGTAAATGAGGATTGGTCAGAAGTTGTTTTAAAGGACGCGTCACGAGGGTTTGCTTACGCGCGAACACCTCGGGATAGTCGGACTGATTCTCAAGATGGGTAAACCCAGCATCCAAATCGAGTTTCTTGGCTTCGTCGAACAGCAATCCCGTCAACGTCAGATATGGCTGGATGAACGCTGTTGTTGATTTTGCGAATGGATTCTGGGCCAAGAACCAATGGACAAGGCCATAATGAAACTCGAGATTAGTTTGAACATCCTGACCGTCAATCGTCATTTTTCTTAAGACCTCGGTCATTCGCTGATAGCTGGCTACGCGATCCTCATCTACGGTCAGGAGAAGCGCAATGTTTGAGTCATAAGCACCCGCTAGGGTGTATTTCATGAACGCGCCAGTGTCTGGATTTTTGACACAGATCCCTTGTTCATCACGGATTTCCCCGTCGATCGGTGCCGACCAATATTCGATGACACCACCCGCATGTGGAGCAAGGCCAGCGTTGGTCGCGTTGAGACGGGCTTCAACTGACGCCGTGACACGTGGTACGCGCGTCGGCTTTGGCAATCGTTGTTTATGCCAAGCGATGATTACCATGGCTTCCACTAGGGAATTGACGACAAAGGCGTCTGATGGATCGTCTGGATTTTCAAAGCGGAGCCCGTAACACAGTTCACTGACACGATGCTCGACCTGAATCCGGGTATTCATTTCCATGAAGAAATGCTGATCGGCGTCGACGATACACTCAAATGTTGAGACCGAGTCCAGGCCGACAGCGGTACCGAAGCGTGTCGCTTCGTCTTCCATTCTTTCAAGTATTGTCAGGTCAGTCTGAAGCGCTATCTTTTGAGATGGTTTGTCTCTAGATGCATCGATCGCTTGTTGGAGGCTTTCAACGGTGGTTGAGACTTCAAGCAATTTTTGTTCGTGCATCTGCAATGAACAGTCACGACCCCCAAGTGTCAGACACCAGTCACCATTGCCAATAACCTGGATTTCTTGGTGACGTGTGTTTTCGATATTCGATTCAATTAACACGTTTTTGTTGTCACCAAGGCCTGTCGCTTTGACTTCGTTCAGTACTTCGCGAAGAAGTGCTGGGACTTTCGCTGAGGCGTCTTTGACCTGGGTGGCGTGGTCACCGGCGTAGTCTTTTGGTGCAACCAAAATTCTTTGACCTTTGCCGCCGCCACCGCCGATGGCTTTCAAGCGGATTCGGTTACTTGGTTGTTGGTCAAACAGCTTCGCAACTTCAATCTCAGCCTGTGCTGCTAGCTCGTCAATTGTAATGACATCAATCAAGTTATCGTAGCTCGATGCAAGTAATACTTCGGCTTTATCTGCATCAGTTGACCCTTGTGGTGCGTTAAGGCTGTGTACTTTGGCGATTATGTCGAGCCCGCCTTCACGCTCTGCTTTTGCCAGTAATGTGCGTACGGTGAGATCGTCAACGCCGGGAACGACGGAGACGTTGGCTGCTAGTGCTGTTCGCTTTGCTTCGTCTTTGAGTCCGGCCTGGCGCACGGTGCGCGAGCAGGGGCCGATGAACGTGAGTCCGGATTCTTCAATTGCACGCACAAGACTCTCGTCCTCAGCCATGAATCCGTAACCGGCAAAGACAGAGTTATGACCATTATCTTTTGCGATCTGAATGATTTGTTGAATGCGCTGATCGCGTTCTTGTTTACTCGTACCTGTGTAGTCAGGAACCCGATGAATACGGGTCGGATCTGAAATCAGACGAAGCTCAGGTGCAAGCGCATTTTGATAGGTAATTGAGTCTTTTTCAGACAACAAAATGCCGAATTTGGCGCCCATTTCTGTCAGGACATCCATCACTTCTTTGCGAATCGGTCCACGACATATGATTAAGCAGTCAATGTCATCGCTGGCAAATTGCTTGACCCAGTCAGATTTTGACTGAGATAGGCGACGGTTTTGGTGAGTCAACTCATGGCCCATCAGTGGAACTCCCTCTGGGTCGTGATCATCGGTCTAGGCTGGTAGGCCTTGATGTAACGGATGAAGTTCTCACCAAGAGTTTGGCGTAAATCCTGCGGCATCACGATTTGACTAATCGAACCCAAAGAGAGTGCCTCTTTGGGGTTCATCAACTCGGCTTCGTAGCGCTGACTGAGAAGAGTTTCTTGTTCTTTGAGCCAGTTCTGGGCTTCGGTATCACCTCTGGCGGCCTTGTTCTTGGCTTCAAGGCGCATCGCTTTGAGCTCATCTTTATATACAAACTCTTTCCCTGCAGGTCCCATCACGGCCAGCCGTGTTGTGGGTAACGCGAACACCATATCCGCTCCCAGCTTGTAGTTATTGAATGCGGCATACGCACCGCCAAAGGCGTTGCGGACGATAAGCAGGAAACGCGGTACGCGAAGATCTATGATTGCATCGAGCATGGCACGACCGGCCTGAACGATCCCTCGGCTCTCCTGGTCGCGTCCTGGTAAGAAGCCGGTGGTGTCTTCCAAAAACAACATCGGAGTGTTGTACAAATTACAGAAGCGAATAAAACGGGCATTTTTCAGCGCCGCGTCAATATCAATTTGACCAGATGAGACAGCGGAATTGTTAGCGCAAAATCCGATGACATGTCCGGCGATACGGCCAAATGCACAGATCGTGTTACGCGCACGATTTGGTTGGAATTCGTAGAAATCACCGTGATCGCAGATTTGTTGGATCATGATTGTGACATCCAGCGGCGTATTGAAGCCACTGGGTGAATTAAACGCTCGTTTCAGCAGAATATCTGCATCCCAAGTCTTGCGTGATATTGGATCCGATGTTGGTTGGAATGGAGCCATGGTTTCATTATTCGATGGCAAGAACCGAAGCAATCGACGCACTTTACGGATCGCTTGAACTTCATCTTCAACGACATAATCAGTCACGCCTGTTTGGCTATGGACATTGGGTCCGCCGAGCTCATCAGGCGTGACATTTTCGCCTAGCACACTTTTGATGACCGATGGGCCTGTGAGGCCAAAAAATGTCTCATTGGGCTGGATGACAAAAGAACCCTGGCGTGGCAGATAAGACCCACCGCCTGCATTGAACCCGAACATACACATAATCGACGGTACGCGCCCTGAAATCGCCCGCAGTGCACGGAAAGCTTCCGCATAGCCATCAAGACCACCTACCCCGGCAGGAACATATGCGCCGGCAGAGTCATTGAATCCAATTACCGGGATTCCGAGCTTGCCCGCGGTTTCGAAGAGCTGCGCGAGTTTAGAGCCATTGGTCGCATCCATCGAACCTGCGCGGACAGTAAAGTCATGACCATAGATGGCAACATCACGACCACCGACTTTGGCGAGCCCGGTGACGAGGCCTGCGCCGTCGAGGTTGGGCCCCCAGTTTTGAAAGAGGATCGTTGGCTCGTCATCGACCAATAGGGTGATGCGTTCCCAAACAGTCATTCGGTTTTTCTGATGCTGGCGTTCAATGGCAGCCAAAGGTGCATTTGCGGGGCGCTGCTGGAGTTCCCAGCCAGCCTTTAGTGCGTCTTCATAGGCACCCGGTTCACGGGCTATCTCTCCTGGGATCTCGAATCGCTTTTCTTTTGGTGCTTGAAAAGGATTGGTGAGACGGGCGCTTTTAGCGGATCCAGCCATGGTTAAATAGTCCTTATGTTTCTATAGGCTTATTCAGTCAATCGGCTATCATGATGCATTGCACATAAGTTGTGCAAAGTGACTTTCGTAGAACAGGTCAAGGCGCATCTGTTGTACCGAGAATTAATTGAACGCGTGCGACTCGATCGTGCGCTTCGATTTGTCGCCGACCCGCGTCATTAACTCCCGCTACTCGACAGTGATCCACACCGGGCAGTGATCCGATGGTCTTTCCATCGCCCGTAGCTGGTAGTCGATTCCACAACCTGTCATTCGTTCTATTAGTGGTTTAGATACCAGGATGTGATCGATACGGAGACCGCGTTTCGGATCATCTTCAAAGCCTCGAGAGCGGTAATCAAACCAGCTATATTGATCATCGATATCTGGATTGACGGCTCGCCAACTATCAATCAGACCCCAGTCAGTAAGGCGCTGAAACCAGTCGCGTTCTTCTGGAAGAAACGACGTCTTACCCGTTCGTAACCATCGCTGCTTGGCGTCATCAGTGATCCCAATATCTTTATCGAGGGGCGCTACATTAAAATCACCCATCACGACAATATGATCATTCGGTGAGTGCTCGGTCTGGAGTGTGGTCAATAAGTCTTGGTAGAACGCCTCTTTCGCGGGAAACTTCAAGGGATGATCGCGCGATTCGCCCTGCGGGAAATAGCCATTGAAGATCGTGACTTCTGTCCCGTCAGCTAATGCATACACGCCCCGGATCATTCTCCGCTGAGCCTCGTCTGTGTCAGTCGCGTAGCCTCGGAGAATCTTGAGAGGTTCAGGCTTAGATGCTAGCGCAACCCCGTAGTGTCCTTTTTGGCCATGCGTATCGAAGCGATAGTTTAGAAATTCGAGATCCTCATAGGGAAACTGCTCATCAGCGACCTTGACCTCCTGAAGTCCGATGATGTCCGGATCTAAGTATTGTTTGAGTGCTTCTAGTTGATGAATTCGTGCTCGGATTCCGTTGATATTGAATGAAACGATTTTCATAGGTTCTTTTCTGCTCTGGTTTGGCCGCATACTATCAGACCTAAGGAGAGGCTCAATGAACATCATCTTAATGCGCCACGGTGAAGCGGTTCCATTCGCACCCAAAGACGCAGATCGCATGCTGACGCCGAAAGGGAAGGCAGAGGCATCGAACATAGGAACACAGCTTAAGAAGGACGATTGGATGCCGCAGGCAGTTTTTTGCTCGACGCGAAATCGAGCGCAGGAGACTTTGCAACTCGTGATCTCAGCTCTGGGTTCACTTGGTGATCCCATGGTGGTCGATGGGATTGCGCCCGAGGATGATTGGACTGCGGCGATTGCGATTATTGAGCAGAGGGCTGTCGATAAAAGTCTGTTCGTGTTTCATCAACCGATCTTGACGCAAATTATTGGGTATCTGACAGAGGCGGATGCAAACTTTGATGTCTATCCTCGAGCGGCAACAGCCACGGCTTATGTGCTCACACTAGATGTATTTTTGCCGGGTGCGGCGACGCTCGTGGGGGCCTATCAACCTCGATGATTGAATCAGTCCGTTTTCAGATCGATGGGTTAACGGTACAGGGATTGTGCTTTGGTCCCACCGATGGGATTCCAGTTCTCGCACTACATGGGTGGCTCGATAACGCTGCATCGTTTACTCGGCTTGGACCGCTGTTATCGGGCTGTCGTATCGTCGCGATTGATCAACGTGGTCATGGATTAACCGATCATCTCAATCGTCCGTACCACATTTGGGACGGTGTTCCCGACGTAATCGGAGTATTAGATGCGTTGGGTTGGGACCAAGCGATCCTATTAGGGCACTCGATGGGTGCTGCTGTGGCAACGCTCGTTGGGAGCGCTTATCCCGACCGAATCCGCGAATTGTGGTTGCTTGAGGGGTTGGGCCCGTGGACCTATCCAGATGTTGAGGCGCCTGAATCATTGAGAGCGGCCACGGACCGACTGCAGCGGGTGAGGGAACGACAGAAACCCGTATACGCCTCAATTGATGCAGCTATAGATGCGCGTGTTCGAGGAGGGGTAGTGCCGCTTACCCGCGAAGCTGCTGAACCAGTCGTGCGACGTGGTATCATAAGAAGTCATGACGGCTGGACTTGGGCCTCTGACCAGTATTTAACGTTGCCGCCACTATTTCGGTTGGACGAAGAACAGATCCGGGTGTTCATCCGGCGCCTCGAAATGCCCATCTCATTAGTCTTAGGGGATCAAGGGTTTTTTAAAGAGCCTTTGTTCCTGTACGACCGGATAAAACTTTGTCGTGATATTAGGGTG
>JBMZTF010000030.1:0-12798 GCA_049623565.1 Litorivicinaceae bacterium | reverse complement strand
GTGGACCTAAAAAGTTTGCTGTGTATGTTAGAAATGAAAAAGGTAACATTGTAAAAGTAACATTTGGTGATCCAAATCTTTCTATAAAAAGAGATGATCCACGCGGCGGGTACACCAAGCATGATGACGCCAACGGCCACCAGCATCGATAACAGCAGAGAGTTCAGCGCGTATTGTCCAAGTAGCGTATCAAGCAGGTGAGGCCAGGCGTCGGAGACCCCTGTGATGACAAAACTGACAACTACTAGAATAGGCAAAGCCACACAAAGTGCGGCTATGATTGTGGTTAAAAACATCCCGTTGAGCCGATCGGGTGCCCAACGAACTGGTTGATGACTTGAAATTACTGCCAACCGGCACGGTCCATTAGCTTAACTGCTGGTTGGTTATTGACACCCAAGACACTCAAATTCAAGCCATCCGACTTAAATTCACCCAAAGAAGCGATTGTGGGTGATGAGCCAACACCCGAAACCACAGGATACTCGTGATTGATCTCAGCGTAGTATGCTTGCGCACTATTTGACACCATAAACGCCAATAACCGAACGGCTTCGGTACGGTTTTTAGCGTGTTTGGTCACACCAATTCCAGACACATTAATGTGCGATCCCCGGCCATCTTGGTTTGGAAAAAAAACACCTAGTTTGGATACGACCTCTCGATCGGCTGGCTTTTTCGAATCAATCAGGCGGCCAAAATAGTATGTGTTTGCGATCGCAAGGTCGCACTGACCCGCTGCCGCGGCGCGGAGCTGATCAGTGTCACCGCCCGTTGGCTTTCGAGCCAAGTTAGATACAAGACCCTCAACCCATTGAAGTGTGGCCTCTGAACCGTTCGCTCTTAGCATTGACGCCACCAGCGACTGGTTGTAGACGTTACTTGATGATCTAATACAAATGCGTCCTCTCCATTTCGAATCAGTTAGGGCCTCATACGTTGAGAGCTCCGTCGGATTCACTCGATCCTTTACGTAGAAAATTGGGCGCGACCGGATGGTCAAGCCAAACCACTCACTATCCACATCGCGTAGGTTTGCTGGGATTTTCTCTTTAATGGCCGCATTGTTGACCGGGGAAAGAACCCCTGCCTCTTTTGCACGATGTAGGTTCCCGGCATCAACAGTCACCAAGACATCCGCAGGCGTTGCGACACCCTCTGCTTTAATCCGCGAAAGCAGAGCATTCGCCTTACCCGTAATCAGATTTACCTCGATCCCAGTTTGCTCGGTAAAGCGGTCAAGCAGAGGCACGATAAGTTTATCTTTACGTGCGGAATATACATTTACTTCAGCGGCAATGGTCTGTCCCGCAAACATTACCGCGACTAGAGCTACTAAAATTCTGGAGCTACGCATTAATCTCTCCTTATATGAGTTATCTAATAAGGGGAGATTAAACCAATGCAAATCTAAATGCAATACATTCGCATTTAGATTTAGAGGCGGCTAATTAACTTCTGACCAACCGATACCAATAAGTTGGTTTGCCTTGAACAGCAAGGCACGAATATCGTCGACACCATTCACTTTCGTCCGAAAGTAAAGTACGTCATAGACCTCACCACCTTTGACGTAGTGATCAGCCAAGGTTACTCCATGATCAACATTAGCTGCCGGACCAAGGATCTCAAGCACCTCATCCTTTGTCTGCCCAACTTGGACTTTCGCAACTTGATTGGCGTCAAGCTCAATAGCGATTTGTTTTACAGACTCCAAATTTTTAACGGGTTCAGAGGCCGTCAAGCCTGCGTCTTTGACAGATTCAGTAGGCAATGATTCTTTCTCAGAATTCCAAAAATCCACATCAAATTTCCAAGATCCCAGATCCGCCGGTAATTTCCAAGATTCAGGAATCGTCGAACAAGCGCTGATACTGAAGGATGCCAGGAGAATAATTAGTAATCGCATGTCAAATCCTTTCTTTTAAGATACCGCTATTGAACATTAATCGAGCGCTATTGTCGCCCCACGCCTTCAAATCTCAAATATCAACTCACCATCAATCCAAACTGATTCCAGCGCGTGATCACGGAAGGTAACAAAATCCGCCACGTTCCCGAGAGCGATCGCACCCTGATTCTGCAAACCAAGCCATGACGCTGGACGCATACTGGTCATGGCGGCGATCTCGAGCCAATCCAAACCAAACTGGCACAATGTTTGTACAGTAACCGACGCGGTTGCAGCGCTCCCGGCAAGCGTCCCGTCAACCAAACAAACCACATCATCTTTTTTGAAGACTCTATGTGTCCCGAGTTGATACTCGCCGTCTGGCATCCCTGCAGCCGAGGTTGAATCAGTCACAGAATATAACCTGGGGATATGCTCCCGTGCCAATTGAAACGTGGGCTCCTTGACGTGGACCCCGTCGCAAATAATTTCTGAATATTCGGCAGCCGATAAGGCGGCCTGCGCAACTCCGGGACTACGGTGGTGGATACCAGTCATCGCATTGAAGAGGTGAGTCACGCCCACTCCGCGCTCTAATAATCCACAAGCGTGATGATAATCACAGCCCGAGTGACCGACCTGAAGCCTCACATCAAATTCCTCAGCGAGCGAGGGCATGATTCCTCCCGGGTCTTGCTCTGGCGCATAAGTCATCACACGGACAACACCAGACTCAAACCATGACCGAACCTTGACCGCATCAACATACCGTGTCAACGGCGGTTGAGCACCGAGCTTCCCTTCGTTTAAATAGGGGCCTTCCAGATGGACGCCGAGGCAACGTGCCTCGGACTGATCGCGAGATTGCATCACAAGACTTACCGCCTCTAGCACCCGCTCAATTGACGCATCATCCGCGGTCACAGTCGTCGCCAAAAAGCCTGTTAAACCATATTGAGCATGAGTTCGTGCGAGCGCACGAATACCAGCGATACCATCCATCACATCGCCACCGCCACCGCCGTGAATATGACAATCGATTATCCCTGGAAGAATGATCCGGTCGTCCGCTTGGGTTGACTCGGACAAAGACTCGATGTTTGTCCCGAACCGAAGCGACCCATTAATTAAACCCTCAGGAGTCACAATGTGGCCAGTTAATTCAGGCATACGACATCCAGCGCTCAATAACTAATTCATCAAGATATTGATCGATATAGGCGAGACCATCAAGCGTATCACCCTTCGGGTCAATCACCTGATACCCTTGGGCCTGGATTCGAGGGGCATAAACAACCGACAAACCGCCCACCAGTGCGAGCGGCAAGTGTTTCGGAAAGTCTTGGATCACATCTCCTAATTCCAGGGAACCCTCGGTCAGAACATCTTGAATCAGAGATACCTGTTCTTCGTATTCAACGACCACTTTTGCCAATGATGCGAATTCATCAGGCCCCGCTGCGTGTGCAAATTGGACCCATTGATTGACAGAGTCTCCGATGCCGAGCTGATCGACCAAACGCAGGTGCGATTGATTGAGACCGTCTCTATCTGCAAGACGAACAAGCCCCTGCAGTACACGCCATCCGATCCACGCACCACCGCCCTGATCCCCAATTACGAAGCCAAAGCCACCACGTCGGGAGAGCTGACCCGAATCATCTAACCAAGCAAACGCGACGCCCGTACCAACGGTCAGACACCCGCCAGGCGCTCCTAGGTGCGCTCCGAAAAGACCTGAATCACGGTCAGAAACAAGAAGCGTTTCACATGGTGCTTTCAGTAGAAATTTGGACCGCTCTGCAACATATTCGGATCCAGCCATACCAGCGACGCATTTTGTGGGCATGGGTAGCCCAGCCAGATCAACAGCCTTTCTTATCCGCTCCCAACAAGAATCTGCTCCGAGACCAAGATTTGATGGGCCCGTGACTACCTCTGATAAAACTGTTTGATGTGCCTGATTGAGAAAGCGTACCCGCGTCTTGGTTCCGCCTCCATCAACCAGCGCAATCAAGCTCATTCTGAATACCCATATCCTCGGCGTAACTGGGGAAGGGCTCGCGTCACAACTGTTGGTGGTGCAATTCCATTAAATTGGGTTGCGCTCGCCAGTGTGTATGCGCCCATCTCATGAAAAACGATCACGTCGTTCATATTGAGGACCGGAATTTCTGGATAACGACCCAGCTCGTCGATCGAATCACAGGTTGGCCCTGCAAACACACAAGGAGACAGTTCATCACTCGACGTAAATACCGACATCCGATATTGCATTCCATCGAACAAGCGACCTGACTGTGCGCCATAGACACCATCATCTAGGTAGAACCACCAACCATCGCGACGCTTTGCGCGGCCAACAACCCTACACACCAGTGCCATCGATGGCGCGGAAATCACACGACCAGGTTCTGCCAGAATCTCAAGGTTTTCAGGTACTCGCTTCAGAACATTACGAATAGGCTCGCAAAACGCATGGATGTTGGGTGATTCACCTATGTAGTGCGCTGGAAAGCCGCCGCCGATATCGATTCGAAGAATTTCAGGGAGGCCGGCATCTTTGATCTGCTCACATAAATCCAGACACACACCGAGAGCGTCTGCATGTGTATTGGAAGTCGCAGCCTGTGATCCAACATGAAAGCAAAGACCATCAACGCGAATACCAGAGTCGTTTGCCACGTCCAGAATACTGATTGCATCTTGCTGCGGCGCTCCAAATTTACGACTCAAATCGATCGGAGCATCCGGGGCGATAAAAGACAAACGTAACATCACTCGGATCGAGTGCCGATAAGGAATCAGCTTCCAGAGCTCATCCACGTTATCCACCACAAACGTCGTAACGCCGGCCGCGACTGCCTTCTCAATCTCTGCGTCCGTTTTGATTGGGTGGGTATGAATCATTTGAGAGGCATGAATCCCCTCGTTCTCAAGCATTTTAATTTCGGCAGCACTCGCCACATCAAAGTGCCCACCTTCATTCGCAATTGTCTGTAATAGACCTGGGTAGGGATTTGATTTCACAGCGTAATAGAGGATGACGCCAGGGAGCGCATTCGACAGATCGTCCCACTGCCGACGGCAGATATCAGGATCAAAGACCAACGACGGTGTAGTCTCAACCAAATCAAGCCATGTTGATGCGGATTCGCGCGGCAGTACGTTGATCAATACCGAGTCCTCAAAAGGGTTTAGGGACGCGGAATCTAAGAGAAATTAGCCGAAATTTCAAGGAGATTAAGCAATATCCGCCATATGGCCGCTCGCCTCGAGCCATTGCTTACGATCCGATGCCCGCTTCTTCCCTAGGAGCTTATCCATCACCTCGTCGGTACCTGCAGACTCATCGGAATCGTCAAGTACTAGTTGCACAAGTCTTCTTGTGTCCGGATCCATGGTCGTCACGCGCAACTGATTGGGGTTCATTTCACCCAACCCTTTAAAGCGCGTTACGCTAATCTTTCCATTACGTTTTTCAGCAGTTAAACGATCTAAGATCCCCTGCTTCTCAGCGTCATCGAGTGCGTAGAATACCTCTTTGCCCACATCAATCCGGTAAAGCGGAGGCATAGCAACAAAGACATGGCCCTGCTCAACAAGTGGCCTGAAGTGCTTCACAAATAATGCACAAAGAAGCGTCGCGATGTGAAGTCCGTCACTATCAGCATCAGCCAATATGCACACTTTCCCATAGCGAAGACCGGTGAGGTCTGAAGAGCTCGGGTCAACACCAAGAGCGACAGCAATATCGTGGACTTCCTGCGATCCCAGAATCTCACCCGACTCGACTTCCCATGTATTTAAGATCTTTCCACGAAGCGGCATCACTGCCTGAAACTCCCGATCCCGGGCCTGTTTCGCGGAACCACCGGCAGAATCACCCTCAACGAGAAACAATTCCCCAGCGAGCGCATCACCGCCGGCGCAGTCTGCAAGCTTGCCTGGAAGAGCTGGCCCTTGTGTCACTTTCTTGCGGGCAACTTGCTTCCTTGATTTCAAGCGACGCTGTGCGGCTGCAATGGCAATTTCTGCCAAGTGATCGCCAATCGCGGTATTGGAATTGAGATACAGACTGAAGGCATCCCGGACAACACCACTGACAAATACCGCGCACTCACGCGAGCTCAGCCTTTCCTTGGTTTGACCGGAAAATTGCGGATCCTCAAGTTTGACGCTTAATACGTAAGCGCATCGCTCCCACAGATCGTCCGGGGATAATTTGAGCCCACGCGGAATCAGATTCCGGAACTCACAGAATTCGCGTAGTGCGTCCATTAAACCCGTCCTCAAGCCATTCACGTGCGTCCCGCCTTGCGCAGTCGGAATGAGGTTCACATAAGACTCTGTGACTAACTCACCACCCTCCGGCAACCAGGTAAAAGCCCATTCCACTGCTTCATGCTCAGCAGCAAACGCTCCTGTGAAGGGAGTCTCAGGTATAGCGAAAGATTCACCGATCTCAGACTGCAGATAATCAGTCAGACCATTCTCAAAACACCAGGTTTCAGATTCACCCGTTTTCTCGTCATTCAGAGAGATTGTCAGACCCGAACACAAGACAGCTTTCGCACGCAGCAAGTGGCGTAAACGCAAGACAGAAATATTGACTGAATCGAAATACTGCGGGTCCGGCTTGAAACGAACCGTCGTACCCGTTTCCTTTTTTAAACAGGTGCCGACCTCACTCAATTCACGTACTTTGTCGCCGTTTGCAAATCCAATGTCATATCGCCTCCCATCGCGACGGACTTCTATATCAACGGCTTTGGATAGTGCATTCACCACGCTCACACCAACACCATGCAAACCGCCGGAGAATTGATAATGTTTATTTGAGAATTTCCCGCCTGCGTGTAGCTTCGTGAGAATCAGCTCAACACCCGGAATACCCTCCTCAGGGTGCAAATCGACAGGCATACCACGGCCATTATCGCTCACCGAAACAGATCCATCGGCAAAGAGCACAACATCAATCTGACTTGCATGGCCAGCGAGCGCCTCATCGACCGAGTTATCGATCACCTCCTGCGCCAAATGATTTGGCCGAGTTGTGTCTGTGTACATGCCTGGGCGGCGCTTGACGGGATCTAGTCCTGAAAGGACCTCAATATCCTGTGCCTGATAACTCATTCGTGTTGATTCCGTAGGCTGATAGATCGGCGAGACCATGATGTAAACAATAGGACAGCCATTCACTCAAAAACTGATCCAACTGCTCGCGCTCATTCGGCTGGACCATAGATGGGTTTGGATAAGGGTATGCCCCTTCAATGAAATCCGACGAGCTCTCGTCCGTCACCTCAGCCAACTGCATATCGTGATAAAGCCGTACTGTAAATGCGGGCAGCGGAACCCACGTACATCCGCCTCGGAGCACGCTACACTGGCTTTCGCATAGTCCCGTGTAAGGTCCAAGATCTGTGAAGCGCATCTTGACAATACAATCCTGACCACCAAAAGGTAATACGAACTGGATACTGTGTTCAGAACCAAAGCGAAGAGCAAGACGCGAAAGCAGACTGTAATTCAGTCCACAGCTTGCATGATGCCTCTTTAAATTTGGCACGTGGCGAGCCTTCTCAGGCAAGTACCCCTCCTTACAGTAGATGCGCTTGATTTATCTTGAGCCACTGCAATCCAATGATCATGGCCGCGTTATTTATTCTGCCAGTCTGCAGTGCTTCCATTGCTGACGCAACGGAAATTACATGAACTTTGAGATCCTCATACTCACCAACCTGCCCACGGTAACCGTCGATTTCGGCCACATCACAGGGAGCAAAATACAAATGAATCAACTCATTTGAGCCGCCGGGGCTAGGATAGTAAGAAAACAAAAGCTCAGGATCATCAGCGAGGGTCAAGCCTGTCTCTTCCATAACCTCTCGGTAACAGGTTTGCAGAGGGACCTCGTTCTCATCGCAGATCCCTGCCACCCATTCAAGCATCCAAGGGCTATCCTCCAAATCTGACATCGCGGCACCAATCCGAAACTGCTCCACCATCACTAGCTGCTTACGTGCCACATCACACAAAATCACGACAACAGCAGGCGTTCGAACAAATAGCTCTCGACGCATTGGTCCGATTGATTCGGCTTGATATCCACGATGCGTCAACGTGAGTTGTTCAAGTTGAAAAAAACCGTCAGCTAATCGATTGGTCGCCAAGAGCTCCCAATCATCTGAACCAAATTGTGGTCTCGGCCAATCACCCATTTTTCCCCCAGTAAGACCAGAAGTGGTTCACAGGCCCATGCCCTTCACCAACACTCAATTGATCAGCGGCGGCAATCGCACCGCTTACATACTTCTTCGCCTCAGTGACAGCGCGAGCAACTGTATGCCCTTGCCCAAGATAAGACGCCAATGCGCTCGAGAGGGTGCAGCCTGTTCCGTGGGTATTTGTTGTTATAACCCTCGTGGTATCGAACCAACGGACCTGGCCATTAGACATTAATAGATCTGGAGATTCTTGTGTTGATAAGTGACCGCCCTTCAACAAGACAGCTTTGGGACCAAGATCGAGAAGTGCCTTCGCTTGTGCCTGCATTGCGTCGCGATCGCGCGCTTCAGAAAACCCAAGAAGATCGGCCGCCTCTGGCAAATTTGGTGTGATAACGGTCGCCTCAGGAATTAATGAGTCACGCAGGGCAGCGATGGCATCTGCATGCAATAAACGATCACCACTTTTGGCCACCATCACGGGATCGACAACCACTGGACATTCAAGGATCCCAAGAAACTCGACGACCGCCTCCGTCACCTCAGCAGTTCCGAGCATACCGACTTTCACGGCATCGATCCGAATATCGCAATATATGGTTTGCATTTGCTGCTTCAAAAAATCAATAGCGACAGGATAGATCGCGTCTACACCTATGGTATTTTGCGCCGTGAGCGCCGTAATTACGCTCAGGCCGTATGCACCTGTTGCTGAGATAGCTTTTAAGTCGGCTTGAATTCCCGCACCCCCACCAGAGTCTGAGCCGGCTATAGTTAAGATATTCGCGTACATTTTTCATCCCAAGTTTCACAACAGTGTAGCCGGTTTCCGGCCAAATCCGGGTATACTTCGACCCATGACAAAATTACTTACCACTCTTATCATCAGCGCGGGCCTATTCATCGGAGCTTGTGGGCAAACAGGGCCACTGTTCCTGCCCAACCAACCTGATAAAACAGTCGACGGCCGTTAGTCATGGACCATTTTCATTACCGTGACGGCGCTCTCTTTGCCGAAGACGTTTCTGTTTCAGACATCGCCGCTCAATTTGGCACGCCCTGTTTCGTCTACTCCAAAGCAACGCTCGTAAGACACTTCCACGCCTACGCAGACTCACTCACTGATATCCCGCACTTAGTTTGTTATGGCATGAAAGCGAATTCCAACCTCGCGGTATTGCAAATATTGGCACAAGAAGGGGCCGGGTTTGATATCGTCTCAGTCGGCGAGCTTGAGCGTGTCATCAAGGCCGGCGGAGAACCCTCAAAAGTGGTTTTCTCAGGTGTTGGGAAGCAGGGCTTCGAAATGCGGCGCGCCCTCGAAATTGGAATTCACTGCTTTAACGTAGAGTCACTCGCTGAACTCGAACATCTCAACGTAATTGCAATGGAGATGGGGAAAGCCGCCCCAGTGTCTTTAAGAATCAACCCTGATGTGGACCCCAAGACCCATCCGTATATTTCAACCGGACTGAAAGCAAATAAATTCGGAATCGCACACGGGGATGCGGTTGCCGCATATCGTCGCGCGAGTGAATTACCCGGAATTAACCCGGTTGGAATCGACTGTCACATCGGTAGTCAGCTTACCGATTTGTCGCCTTTGATTGAATCGCTCGACAAATTATTAGGCCTCATAGACCAACTCGCCGACACTGGAATTCAGTTGAAACACATCGATCTCGGTGGTGGTCTCGGCGTGACTTATGACCAAGAAAAGCCACCGCATCCAACTGAATACTTGGCGCTTGTCAAAGAGCGACTCGTCGGACGAGATCTCACCTTGATACTTGAGCCTGGGCGTTCGATTGCTGCCAATGCAGGGATATTTGTGACAAAAACTATTTTGACGAAGACAAACCAGGAACAGCATTTCGCGGTCGTAGATGGCGCGATGAATGACTTAATCAGACCAAGTCTTTACGGTGCTTGGCAAAACATAGTGCCTGTTGATACTGTCGAGAGACCGGGTCAAACCGAGGCCAGTTTTGACATTGTTGGGCCGGTGTGTGAATCAGGGGATTTTCTTGGCAAAGCACGCAAGCTGAGGATACAAGAGGGTGATTTGCTTGCCGTCCGATCCGCGGGCGCCTATGGTTTTGTTATGGGATCCAACTACAACTCACGCGGCCGGGCACCTGAGGTTTTGGTGGATGAGGGCGAAATCCATCTGATTCGCGAAAGAGAAACGATCGAGAGCCTCTGGGCGCTTGAATACATGGTAGGTGGGTAATGCGTGTTCAATTCACCAAAATGCATGGTCTCGGGAATGACTTTGTCGTCATTGATGCGGTGAGCCAGCACGTGAGTTTACGATCGAGCCATATCCAAAAACTAGCCGATCGAAATACGGGTATCGGTTTTGATCAGCTGTTATTGGTTGAGCCACCGTCGCGACCTGACGCCGATTTTGACTATCGGATCTTTAACTCGGACGGCGGAGAGGTTGAGCATTGCGGTAACGGCGCGCGCTGTTTTGCTAAATTCGTTACCGACCGAGAACTGACCACAAAACCAGCCATCACGGTTAACACAGCAGGTGGCTTGGTTGAGCTCTCCGTAACTAAGACTGGCCTAGTCTGCGTCAACATGGGTGAGCCGGCTCTCAATCCGCAGGCACTTCCTTATCAAGCGCCTCCTGAGCCCGATGAAACACATACCGTTATCCTCGAGGCGCCCGATAAATTACGTTCGTTCGGATTGATCGGCATGGGGAACCCTCACGCTATCACCATTGTTGATCCTACCGATACAACCCCGATAGCTGACATCGGTCTAGCACTCCAAAACTCCCCTCAGTTCCCGAAATCCGTCAATGTAGGGTTCATGCAAATCCTATCCACCACAGAAATTCGCCTCCGCGTTTTCGAACGAGGCGTTGGTGAAACACTTGCCTGTGGAACGGGCGCCTGTGCTGCTGTTGCCTACGGGCGGCTAATTGGACGATTGGATAGCAAAGTGAGTGTTGCAACTCGGGGTGGAAACCTGCAGATTGAGTGGCAAGGGATAGGCCATGACCTAATTATGACCGGTCCCGCGGAATCCGTTTTTGAGGGAGAATTTCGCCTGTGACGATCACAGCCGACCAAATCGCAGAATACTTGCAGGATCATTTAGATTTTTTCGAACAGCATCCGAAGCTTGTTCGGGAGCTCATACTTCCAACCAATTCTGGTGCTGCGATCTCCCTAGTTGAATTTCAATTGCGAAAATTACGCGATCGTATCCAACAGCTCGAAAGAGAAAATGATCACATGATCGAAACAGCACGCATCAACAGTGTGTTATTTGAAAAGACGCGGTCACTTGTCTTATCACTACTCGATGCCCGAGATCTTGATGATCTATCGGTCGTGCTCGACGAGAAGCTTGCGAACGGTTTCGATATTCCTGTTGTTCGCCTTCTATTATCCGATCAATTCAATATCCCCGACAGCTTATCGCTGATCCAACCTGTGAAAGCCGAATCACTTGAAGACGGTGGACAGCTTGCCCAAAGTGTCGCTGACAAGGAGCCCCGTGTCGGACGACTCGCAAAGAACCGTCGGGGTGCGTTATTCGGCGATGATGCGAACTCGATCGAGAGTTCCGCGACACTTGCACTTGTTCGCGGCCACACCTACGGAGTGCTCGCTCTAGGCCATCCAGACCCAACCCATTTCCAATCCAACCAGGACACGCTATTCCTAGATCATATTGGTGAAGCGCTCGCGATGATCCTGCCGCGACTTCTCAAAAAGGCGAAGTAGTTCATGAGATTACACGCATTCGTCACGCAATATCTTGACGGCATGCGTCAGTCACAACGTCGAAGCGGCAAAACCATTGAGGCCTACCAGCGAGATCTTCGACAAGCAACCATTTTTTTTGGTGAAGATACAGATATCCGGGCACTCGATACCTTATCTGTCATAAGCTGGGTCCGATCATTAAGCTCACAACGAATCACTGGACGCTCAATTGGTCGTAAACTGTCCGCGCTTCGCGGTCTGTTCCAAGAAGCTCTAAACCAGCGATTGATCGAATCAAATCCCGCGACTAATGTACGTGCTCCGAAAGCCGGGAAACATCTCCCCAATACTTTGAGTCCAGATGCGATGCAGCGATTGCTGGACTCCCCAATCGATCCTAACGATATCGAGGCTATCAGAGACCAAGCAATCTATGAATTACTTTACTCTTCGGGCCTGAGGCTTGCTGAAGCCTTGGGGCTCACAGTATCCGATGTGCACGGGATCCCCGAAGAGCTCAGGATTTTAGGAAAGGGCAATAAAGAGCGTATTGTTCCGGTAGGAAAAAAAGCGAGAGACGCCTTATCTCAATGGATGGAGCAAAGGTCAGAATGGGACAGAGCACAAACTGATCGATTGTTTATTACAAAAAAAGGGCAGAGCGTATCGCCGCGAACGATTCAGCGACGTCTCGATCTTCGAGCCAAAGCTGCCGGACTCGATCAACATGTTCATCCCCATGCGCTCAGGCACTCGGCAGCAACTCATCTCCTAGAATCATCGGGCGACCTACGCGTAATACAGGAATTTCTCGGTCACCAGAGCCTTACGACGACCCAGATATATACCCATCTCGATTTTCAGCATCTCGCCGAGGTCTACGACACAGCTCATCCTCGGGCAAAGACAAAAACATGAAATCAATCCGCGCACTAACGTTTGATCT
>JBMZTF010000029.1:0-12858 GCA_049623565.1 Litorivicinaceae bacterium | reverse complement strand
ACGGCCTATAAGTGTAACCGAACTCGTATAGTCGTCGCACTTTTCCGAAGCGCGTTTTTTGCTAAGTATATTGTGAAGCCGTGGTGCCATAGACAAATATTTCAGATGAAACAGGGATCCGGATGTATCCAAAACTCTGAATAGGCTCGCGTATCGAATAATCTGCAAACGACGGGATGTATCGCTACTGAAAATGCTGCTGGTTCGCTACTAGCTATCCATAGTTCAACTTTACGACCAGCAGATAAAAAACTAGTGAATGTTCTCGGTCCATTGAGTTAGCTCTATTTGATAAACGGTGGCTCGTTCTCCCTGTCGTAATATCATTTTGACAAGATTTACCGGGTACGTAGTTGATGGTTTTCACGGGGGAAATTTTGTGGCAGCGAACCTTCCATCGCGAATAACAATGATGTTTCGAGTTTTGACTGTTAAAGACCAAAGAGGTTTTGGTGTTTATGATGCATAGTCTATCGAAATGGATCATTTATGATTTTTGCTGATGATTTTAATAAAAATGCCCGTTTGTTATTAGCGGGTGGTGTAACGGCGATACCTACCGAAGGTGTCTGGGGTCTCAGTTGCTCGATTTCTGAAGAGCATGCGATTGAGCGAGTCTTGCGGGTTAAGCAGAGAGATCCTGCCAAAGGCCTTATTACCTTGGTGACGTCTTTCGATGAACTGGCACATTGGTTTGCGTGCCCGGTATCAGATGTTGCCCGTGATGAGATTGGTAGACCCTCGACTTGGATTATTCCAGTGAATAGCGATTGCCCCAGAATTTTGACTGGTGGTCGTGACTCAATGGCTGTACGTCGTATCAAGATGCCGGTCCTTATCCACTTAATTGCAAATGTAGGCCCACTTGTTTCGACTTCGGCGAATCGCTCAGGTCGGCCTACATATCAGTTTCGATGGCAGGTTATGAATCAATTAGGTCATCTGGTCGATCATGTGGCCCGTGGCCGCACACAGGGTTATCGACAACCAAGCACCATTAGAAATATGCAAACAGGGACAATTATTAGGGAGTGATGGAATGACGGATTTTCACGCCGTGAAAACTTACTTGCTCGGACTCCAAGATACGGTTTGTGAAGCGCTAGAGTCCGAGGATGGTCGGGTCACGTTTCAACAAGATAAGTGGGCGCGTGAAGAAGGCGGGGGCGGTCGCTCACGCGTGATCGCTGATGGCGCTATATTCGAAAAAGCAGGCGTTGGTTTTAGTCATGTGATGGGGTCAGAGCTCCCTCGCTCGGCAACAGCTGCTCGTCCTGAACTTGCTGGTCGATCTTGGCAGGCAATGGGTGTGAGCCTGGTGATTCATCCAGAGAATCCATATGTCCCAACATCGCATGCAAACGTGCGGTTTTTTGTGGCTGAAAAAGAGGGAAAAGACCCCGTTTGGTGGTTTGGTGGCGGGTTTGACTTAACGCCCTTCTATCCGATTGACGAGGATTGCATTCATTTTCACCAAGTTGCCAAAGATGCGATTGAGCCGTTTGGGGCGGAGTATTATCCAAAGTTCAAAGAGGCGTGTGATTTATATTTTTATCTGCCGCATCGCGACGAAACTCGCGGTATCGGCGGGCTATTTTTTGATGACTTTAATGAACTGGGTTTTGAACAAAGCTTTGCATTTATGCAGGCGGTTGGGAATGCTTTTGTACCCGCGTATTTGCCAATTGTGAATCGTCGTAAAGAGATGACATATGGGATGCGTGAGCGCGAGTTCCAGCTGTATCGAAGAGGCCGCTATGTTGAATTCAACTTGGTGTATGACCGCGGGACTCTATTTGGATTACAAAGTGGGGGGCGGACAGAATCGATTCTGATGTCTATGCCACCGTTAGTGCGCTGGGAGTATGGCTATGTTCCAGACGACAATACGGATGAAGCAAAGCTGTCTAATTATTTAAAACCCAGAGAGTGGTTATGAAATATCAGTTCGCAGTTTTTGGCGATCCAATCGGACATTCAAAGTCTCCCGACATTCACCGTCGCTTTGGGGAACAACTCTCGCTGAGTGTTACTTATAATAAGGTGAACGTGAAGGAGCGAGATTTCGAGTCCGAAGTGACACAATTTTTCACAGACGGTGGGGACGGGTTGAGTGTTACTGTTCCTCATAAGTGGGCTGCTTTTCAGATGGCGAGTTCATTATCTGATGAGGCGTTGCTTGCCGGTGCGTGTAATACACTGATGCCGCTCAACGGCGGTCTATACGGGCACAACACCGACGGTCTCGGACTCTTAGACGATCTTGAGCGGCTTGGATGGTCTCCGACAGATCAACGCGTATTGATTTTAGGTGCGGGTGGCGCGGTTGCCGGTTGTCTTGGACCATTGTTGGCAACAAATCCATCCGAGATCGTGATTGCCAATCGATCGATTGATAAGTTGGAGTCTTTGGTGGGCCGTTATGAACGAGGCGTTCGTGGCATAGCACTTTCTGAGTTGGATTCACAGGGCCCCCCATTTGATTTGGTTTTAAACGGAATATCAGCGGGGCTGTCTGGCAGCACAGGGGTCGAGTTAACTGATCGAATTGTTAACTCAGATGGGGCGTGCTATGACCTCGTGTACGGTGTCGACGACACTCCCTTCCTGAAGATGTGCCGTTCGCTCACAGACCAACGGGCCGATGGTTTGGGTATGCTTTTGGCTCAAGCAGCGCGTCAGTTTGAATTATGGACAGGAATTTATCCGGAACCTTTCGAACAACTCGTTGATTTCGGCCGCGCCCGCGACGGTGGGGCGTTTTGATATAATAATGACCTTTTGAGAGACCTTAATGTCAAAACCCCTTCCGTTGGCTCGTCTTGGTGTTATTGGTGGCGGACAGCTTGCTCGGATGTTGGCGCCCGCTTGCAACGCCCATCAAGTTCAGATGACTGTTCTAGATCCGATCCATGATTCTCCCGCCGGACAGGTCGCGTACGGTCAAATTCGGGGTGCACTGCATGACCCGGATGCGCTTAAAACATTATGCGAGCAGTCAGACATCGTGACATTTGATCTCGAAAATGTGGGTGCTGATATCCTGATGACTCTTGCTGATCAACGTGTTGAGATTATCCCAGCGCCAGCGACGATTTGTCTGATTCAGAATAAGTTTGAGCAGAAGTGTCATTATAAAGCGAGTGGCATCCCCACAGCTGACTTCATAAATATCGGTGATTATCCGGACTTCGCTGCGGTTCAAGCATTCGGTTTACCGTGTGTACAAAAGACGCACACAGGCGGTTATGACGGCCGTGGTGTCCACATAATTCGTTCTTCTGACGACTGGGATAGACGTCTGAAAACCACAAGCTTTCTTGAGAAGTTCGTTTCTGGCGGAACAGAGTTGGCTGTCATGGTCGCGCGCCGAGCGTCAGGTGAGATAGTTGCTTATGACCCGGTCGAAATGGTAGTTGATCCAACGTTGAACCTGCTCGATTATCTGGTTGCTCCGGCCAGGGTGAGTGATGCACTAAAGCTCAGTGCGCAAGAGCTTGCCAAGCGCACGGTGGAGTCCTTTGGTACCAATGGTCTTTTTGGAGTCGAGCTCTTTGTGACAGACCATGGCGATCTATTGGTCAACGAAGTTGCGCCGCGCGCGCACAACTCGGGGCACCACACAATTGAGGCATGCACTACCAGTCAATTTGAAAATCAGTTGCGTGCATGTTTGGACTTGCCATTAGGATCAACAGAACTGCGCGGTATTGCGTTGACTGCTAATCTGATTGGGGCGCCAGGTTTTGTTGGATCCCCGGTAATTGAAGGACTAGATGAGTTGTTACAGATTCCTGATGTGCATGTGCACCTTTACGGAAAGGAAGAGTGCCGTCCTGGTCGAAAGATGGGACACTTGACCTTGATTGGTCAAAATTACGATGAATTGATAAAAAGGTTAGAGTCGGCTCGAAATGGCCTAGTTATCCGAGGAGATACGCCGCAATGACGGTGAAAGTTTGCGTAATCATGGGGTCAGATTCAGACTGGCCTGTGATGGAAGGTGCTGTCGATGCGTTGAAGTCTTTAGGTATTGGCGTCGAGGCCACAGTCGTCTCGGCTCACCGAACCCCAGACAGGCTTATGGAATTTGCAAAAACGGCACGTGATCGCGGTCTTGACGTGATTATTGCGGGCGCTGGCGGTGCTGCCCACCTGCCGGGGATGATTGCTGCTGCGACTGAGCTGCCAGTGATTGGCGTACCCGTTGTAGCAACGTGCTTGAATGGTGAAGATAGCTTGCTCTCTATCGTTCAAATGCCGAAAGGCGTTCCTGTTGCGACGGTCGCGATTAACGGCGCATACAATGCAGGTCTGCTAGCCGCTCAAATAATAGCGACCGCTGATCATTCGCTGCGTGATCGCCTTGCGCAATACAAGAGCGAGTTAGCGGCTGAGGTTATAGAGAAAGCAAAAAAAATCGAACGGGGTTAGAGTTAGCCTGTCACCTCTTTATGCTTATTGGCGAGTTTGGTGTAGTGCGTTGCGGAGTATTTGAGAAACTCTTTCTCACTATCTTTAAGCGGCCGCGCCATTTTGACGGGTGCTCCGACGTATAGGTGCCCAGATTCAAGGGTTTTTCCGGGCGGTACCAAGCTGCCCGCGCCAATCATTACTTGATCTTTAACGACAGCTCCGTCGAGAACCGTTGCTCCAATTCCCACAAGCACCTCATTACCAATTTTGCATCCGTGTAAACATGCTTGGTGTCCGATAGTTACTCGTTCTCCAATCTGCAGCGATTTTCCACCCGGTGTGTAAGGTCCATCGTGAGTACAGTGTAGTACGGCGCCATCCTGAACATTGGTCTGCGCCCCAATAGTGATGGAATTGACATCACCTCGAATGACAGCGTGAGGCCACACAGATACGTCACGATCTAGAAAGACTTTTCCGGCGACGACGGCGGACGGGTCGACCCAGGCGGACTCATCGATTTCAGGCTGTTGGTTGTCATATGCACGAATAGTCATATTTATCCTTGTGATGCGTTGAGAGTGCCACACTATTTGTGAAAGAGCACTGGAGTCAATCATGCCAATTAAACGTTTTATCGCTGGAGCCGTTTGTCAGCAGTGCGGAATACAGGATAGGGTCAGGGCCTGGGAGGATGAAGGCGAAAAACTAATGCGGCGTGAGTGCGTTTCATGCGGCCATGAAGACGTCATTGCCCTTGGGGTTACAGAGCAACCTGAATTGGTCACGCGCGTAAATTACACCGATCCGGTATTCGCCGAAGATGTGAAACCTGTCAGGATTTTGGATGCGTCGGGATCGAAAGATTCCTGATTTCCTCTACCACGGCCGGTAGGCGGAACCCCAAAGAGATGGACCGAATGACCGCAAAAATAAGAAAAGCGGCCATCAACTGGTCAAGTGAATCCGTTCCTATATACCATAGACTTCCAACCCATCCGCACGTTGTCGCAAGACACATCGCCATGCACATATCCAATGTTTTAGTCAGCCCGATAAATACTCCATCTAACCAGTAGGACCAGCAGAGGGCCAATAGTATCCATGTAAACCAAGTCATCAGTGCGTTGGCCTCGGTAACCACATCGCGAAAATCTGTGAGCGTTTGGAAGAGTTGGTTGTGAAATAATTTTACAAAGAGAACGATGATCGCTGCCGAGGCAATGGAAAGGGCTGCCCCAGCCCAAAGACTGTCCGTGAAGCGCCGAAACTGCTTTTCCCCAAGGGATTGGCCTGCCTCAATCTCTGACGCGTAAGCAAACCCATCGAGCGCATAGGCGGCAGTTGCAAGCAGCACAAGGACTAAGCCAATTGCGGCTGCTTCTTGCACGCCGAGCCTGGCAGCGAAGACCGACAGGGTTACAAAAACACTATGCAGGAAAATGGTACGAAGCATTAAAGGTGTATTGACTTTTACTAACCGTAGCCACAAGCCAGGTGCTCGAATCGAATCAATGACGATGCTCCCGACAGTAAACTTCCTCCAAAGCATACAACCAGCAATAACGATCCCCATGTATTCTGCGATCACAGTACCAAGCGCAATCCCAAAGCTATTCAACTGTAGCTCTATCGCTAGCAGGTAGTTGAGCAGAATATTCAGTGCGTTGATGCCAAGAGAGAGATAGAGGGCGACTCGGGTGAGCCCTTGTCCGATGAACCATCCAGTCAACGTAATAAGCGTCAAATTTGCTGGTGCTCCCCATAGGCGGACCTCTAAATACTCTCTAAGCGGCTCATTCATTTCCATGGTTGGTTTTGCGTAATGCAAGAGAGGATCAATCGCTAGCGCTCCGGCGAAGAGCAGGATAGAGCCGACACCTAAAGCGAGAAAAACAGCATTCGCGACTATGCGGAATGAGTGGGCCTGATCGTTTGCACCAACAGCTTGTGCGACAAGACCGGTTGTACCCATGCGCAGAAAAGAGAATGTCCCAAAAAAGATAACAAGCAACTCGGCACCAACAGTGACGGTTGCTAGGTAGTAAGCCTGATCAAGATGCCCTGCAATTGCGGCATCTGCGAGCCCTAAAAGTGGTGTGAATATATTAGCAATGATGAGAGGCCAGGCAAGACGCCATAGTCGAGCGACAGGCTCTAGCCTGAAATGAGGTCGCATTGGGGGTCAGCGCGTCTGGCGATCAAGATATTCAAAAAATCATTGGGATCTTTCACATGCGGTGGTGCTTGCGGTCCCCCTTCACGTCTGCGAGCGAGAGCTACGAGGCGAAGCATCCAAAATCGTAGAGCGGCCGTTTCTGAAGCCAGTGGCCATCGGGCAATCTCCTCAGTTGTTAGCGGTCTGAATCTGTTGTAGCCATCTACCAGTGCCGCGGTTGTTTCTGCAAAAAGTCGCCCTGTTGGTAATGAACACCAGTCATTGATTGTGATAGCTAAATCAAATAATAAGCACCCATCACATGCGTTGTAGAAATCGATGATTCCTGCCAGTTGACCATTGTGAAATAGCGCGTTATCACAGAATAGGTCACCATGGATAATTCCCTGGGGAAGTGACGCAGTAGATTCCACAAACTCCCTTGAACGATCGACTTGGTCTTTCAATGTGGTTCGATGGTCCTTGGGAGTCAGGTCAATGACTCGATCAACATTGCTTTCCCACCAATTACTCCAACGATGATTTTCACGCCTCAAATCTTGGTATGTTTGAGTGACGGCATGCATTTTTCCGAGTGCTTCACCGATTTGTCTGCATGCGTCTGCTGAGATTGGGCAGACTGTTGATCCTCGGACCCTCTCGAATAGGGCTGCTGGCTTTCCTTTGATGGTAAATAGGCGGTCGCCGAATTTGTTAGCAAAGGGTGTCGCTACTGGAACCTGATCTTTGGATAGGCGACGGTTGAGTTCGATAAAGAACGGGATTTCATCAAATCCCTGCTCTTCAAAAATTTGAAGAACGGTTTCTGCTTGATTAAACGAAACAAAATACGTGGTGTTTTCGACACCCGCCTCCACTCCTTGAAAGCTTTTCAATCCACCAAAATCAAACTGTTCGGAGAAATCCTGCATCTCTTGCAGGCTTAAGTCTGTGTAAACACTCATCGCCGCGTCCCGTCCAAGCGCGGTATTATGCATCGACAGATACAAAAGCAACACTTTCAGGAGTTTGAATGTCTGCACCTTTGGTTTTAGTCGATGGGTCTTCTTACCTATACCGTGCCTTTCACGCATTGCCACCACTGACAACAAGCACCGGCCAACCAGTCGGTGCTATACGCGGTGTGATCTCGATGCTCAACAAGTTGGCAGATTCCACAGGCGCAGAGCGGATGGTTGTTGTGTTTGATGCATCAGGTAAAACATTTCGTGACGACTTGTATGCTGAATACAAAGCGAATCGAGAAAAAATGCCCGACGAGCTTCGTGAACAGGTTCAGCCACTGCACGCGATTATCAAAGCATTGGGATTCCCACTACTTGCGGTACCGGGCGTTGAGGCCGATGACGTCATTGGAACACTCGCAAAACAGGCCGAGGCATCTGGAGAGTCGGTGCTTATTTCGACCGGCGACAAAGATTTGGCACAACTTGTGACAGACAAAGTGACGCTCGTGAATACCATGAGTGACACCACGCTGACGCCTGCGGGTGTTGAGGAGAAGTTTGGCGTACCACCTGAGCGAATCATCGACTTTCTTGCACTCACCGGCGATAGCGTCGATAACGTGCCAGGAATTCCGAAGTGTGGTCCCAAGACCGCGGCTAAATGGTTGAATGCCTACAGAACTCTCGATGGGGTTATTGCAAGCGCCAACGATATTGGAGGTAAGATAGGCGAGACATTTCGGGAGCACATGGGTGTCTTACCATTATCCAAGGCGCTCGTTACCATTAAAACTGACTGTGAATTAGCAGTTGGACTCGATGAATTATACCGTTTGGATCCGGATCTCGAGAGCCTGACTTCCCTGTATACTGAGCTCGAGCTCAATCAATTCCTAAAACAGCTGTCAAGCGTTCCAGTATCGACGCAGAAAACGCTTGAGACTCCTAGCGCCGTTGAGACGGACTATGAGCTTATAACGACTCTCGATCGGCTTGAGTTTTGGCTCTCACAGTGCCGAGGAGCCCGGGTATTTGCGCTCGACACAGAGACAACATCGGTAGTGGCTCGGCGTGCGGAGCTCGTGGGGATATCGCTGGCATTTGCTGATGGAAAGGCATGTTATATCCCGGTTGCCCATCTGACTGGGGATCAGCTTGATACCGCCCTCGTGCTGAACCAAATAACCAGTCTCTTATCAGATCCTGCCTTGACGATGGTGGGGCACAATCTGAAATATGACTTAACGGTTCTTGAGGCTGTAGGTTTGGTCCCTCGCTGTACCATCGCTGACACCATGTTAATGAGCTATGTATTGGATGCCGCGGGCGGGCGTCATGACATGGATTCGTTGGCTAAAAGGATTTTGGGGGTTGATACCATCTCCTACGAGGACGTGTGCGGTAAAGGTGCCAAACAAATCGGGTTCGCAGAGGTGCCGCTCGAGCAGGCGTCGGAATACGCCTCGGAGGATGCTGACATAACGTTACGGCTTTTTAGGCGCTTCGAAGGTCGGCTAGAAACCGAGCCATCGCTCCAATCCATTTATCAGGATTTAGAGTTACCGGTGATGCTCGTACTTCGCGACATGGAAAATCATGGTGCGTTACTCGATGGTGCGATATTGAAATCGCAATCACAGTCGATAGGCGTGAGGCTTGAAGAATTGGAGATAGAGGTCCAGGCCTTGGCCGGGCGTTCCTTCAATTTGGCGAGCCCCAAGCAGTTACAAGAAATCTTATTTGATGAAATGAGGCTGCCGGTGCTTAAGAAGACTCCGAAAGGTGCACCCTCGACAAATGAGGAGGTCCTTCAAGAACTGGCACTCGACTACCCGTTGCCAAAGTTACTTATTGAGCATCGGAGTCTTTCAAAACTGAAGGGCACCTACACAGATAAATTACCTGAAGATTGTGACCCCGCGGATGGACGTGTCCATACGTCGTTCCATCAGGCGGTGACATCTACGGGTCGACTATCTTCATCTGACCCGAACTTACAGAATATCCCAATACGCACCGATGAGGGGCGACGTATACGAAAAGCATTTGTCGCTCCAGTCGGGTGGTCAGTAATGGCCGCAGATTACTCACAGATTGAATTACGGATCATGGCCCATTTATCAGGTGACCAGAGTTTGGTCGATGCATTTGCTCGTGGAGACGATATTCACCGAGCCACTGCTGCTGAGGTATTTGATCTCGAGCCGATGTTCGTGACAGACGAGCAGCGTCGTCGCGCCAAAGCCATAAATTTTGGGTTGATATATGGCATGAGCGCTTTTGGTCTCGCGCGGCAATTGGGAATCGAGCGTGCAGAGGCTGCCGCATACATTGACCGCTATTTTGAGCGATACCCCGGCGTGAGGCATTACATGGACGCTACTCGTGCAATGGCTCATGACAAGGGCTATGTGGAAACAGTGTTTGGTCGACGTCTTACGCTTCCTGATATTCATGCGAGGCAAGTACCTGTTCGCCAGGCTGCTGAGCGGGCAGCGATTAATGCACCAATGCAGGGAACAGCTGCGGATATTATTAAGCGCGCGATGTTACGAGTAAATAAAGCCCTAGGCGAAGCTGATTTGGGATGTAATCTCTTGCTCCAAGTACATGATGAACTGGTGTTTGAGGTATGCGATCGGGATTTGGATGCCGCTAAATCTCTTGTTAGGGTGGAAATGGAGGCGGCGGCTGAGCTCGCGGTACCTTTGGTCGTTGAAATTGGAAGCGGCGAGAGTTGGTTTGAAGCGCACTAACATTAAATTGCGATATTTTTGAACTTTTTGAATTAAGAACTGTCCAACTTCCAAACGACGATTTTCCCTCGTTAGTTGGTCCGAATCCCCCCTATCGGACTTTGAAACCCCGGCTTTAGCTACCGGGGTTTTTTATTAAACGTGGCCGCTCAAATGATCAGTTATCCAAGCCGACGCTGCCCGAATTCCAGTCTTATCAAAACTCGAAAAGTTAAGAATGAGTGAGTTTGGGCGTTGTTTTTCAACAGATAAGCGGGATTTTGCTGCCTGGTTACGGCTCAGTTTGTCGCTTTTCGTGAGAAGAAGGAGCGTATCCATTTCGCGATGGTCCGCAAACGACAGCATTTGCTGATCGAGCTCGGTCATCGGATGCCGCACATCCATCAATAGCACGAGTCCGGTGAGTGTGCGCCGCTCTGTGAGGAATTTGTCTAAGTGTCGTTGCCATCCCTTTTTTATTACCTCTGGAACTTTTGCGAATCCATATCCGGGCAAATCAACTAAAAATCCACCGGTGCCAGGAACCTCAAAGAAATTGATGAGCTGCGTACGCCCCGGTGTTTTAGACACCCTGGCGAGCCTTTTTTGCCCCGTCAGAGTATTGAGAGCACTCGATTTACCCGCATTTGATCGACCACAAAATCCGATTTCAGGCCCGCACTCTGGCGGACATTGACTCAGTGTCGGCGCGCTTATAAAAAATTTGGTTTTTGCTAGTCTTGGGTCGACCTCAATATCGCGCACCGTAGTTGAATCCTTCACTGCATAAAGTTTAAGTGCCATGTATAATACGTCATCGAAATGTGTATCGCTTTCCCTACTAAGAGATGAAAAGAATGAAGTCTTTGATCACGGTTATTGGATTGACCTTAGCCTCGGCGGCCGTCGCAGCTGACTCGTCAGCATCAGCAGGTGCCTATGTCGGAAACGCTGACCAAGGCAGAGTAAAGAGCGCTAGCTGTGCAGCTTGTCATGGCTCAGACGGCAACAGTGCGACCGCCGACTATCCAAAATTATCTGGCCAACACGGGACGTATTTGGAGTCGACACTCAAGGCATATCGTGATGGCTCGCGCGCTAATGCCATCATGGCGGGCATGGCGGCCGCATTATCTGACGAGGACATCGCTGATCTCGCTGCCTACTACTCGCAGCAAACGGCCTCAACAGGCGCCGTTGAGCCTGATCTGGTTGCTCGGGGTGAGCAGCTGTATCGGTTCGGGGATTCTGAGAAGGGAATCAGTGCTTGTGCCGGATGTCATGGACCAACCGGAGCTGGCTTAGCCTCAGCTGTTTTCCCGTCATTGAAAGGTCAATGGGCAGCATATTCAGAAACTCAGTTAAAAGCATATCGTGACGGTCAACGTCAGCATGTCATGATGAACGGTGTCGCTAAAAATATGTCTGATTCCGATATCAAAGCTGTTGCAAGCTATGTCGGGGGCCTGCAGTAATGCTAAAGCGCCTCCTTTCTTTGGTTTTTATCGGCATTAGCTTGATGGTGAACCAAGCGTACTCTACTGATGGATTCCAAGAAGGAGTTCACTACCAGATACTCGCTAAACCCGTGGTGACCTCTGATCCCGAAAAGATCGAGGTCCTAGAGTTGTTTTGGTACGGGTGTCCGCACTGCGATTCACTTGATCCGGCTCTGAAAGCTTGGGCTCACAGGCTGCCGAATGATGTTAATTTTTTGCGGATGCCGGTTGTATTTGGCCGATCTTGGGAAATGCACGCGAGAATGTTCTGGGTCGCTAAGAATCTAGGTGTGCTAGATACGATCCACGAGCCGTTATTTAATGCTATTCATCGTGGGGGACAGCGTTTGCAGCGCGTGGATGATGTTGTTGCATTTTTTGAGCAATATGGAGCAGATCCGGTGGCAGTGAAGCGTGAGCTTGGAGGATTTGCAACGGAGAGTGCGCTGCGCCTTTCTGACGCGCGAGTCCGGTCCTATGGGATTCAGGGTGTCCCAGCAATCGTTGTGGATGGGAGATTTGTCACAGGTGTGTCGCAGGCCGGTGGCGAAGATCAGTTATTCAAATTGCTTGATGATCTGGTCGAGAAAGCGCGTCAACAATGAATAAAATTTGCTAAACAAAAATCAAATTCGCTTTTTAGAAGTCAATCAACTCTGACCTGGTTGCCTTTTGCTGACGCAATACCTTCGCATAAGCTGAATCCACTAAATCAATTTCAACTCTAAGATCAGGAGTCAAACTGAAGGTTTTTGTTCGGCGGATAAGCGCGCGTAACTCTTGAGTTCCCGCGTCATTACGGTAGAGATGAAAGAATCTTACAAATTGCTTGTCTTTGGCTTCGATTTCGGAGAGAGCATAATCGCAAGAGGCAACACGTCCATACTTGTTACAGATATAGTTAATCAAATATTTTTGAGTTTTTTCGGTATTTGGCAGTTGTTCTTGCACATATTTTATGTGAACAATTTTTCCTGTTTCCTTATCTAGCGTGATAATCAAGTCGTGAAAGTCAGACTTAGCCATGTCCTCAAATTTTTGCGCGGGATCACCGATCTTTAGACCTTTGACATCGAACGTTC
>JBMZTF010000028.1:0-12902 GCA_049623565.1 Litorivicinaceae bacterium | reverse complement strand
CAATTTTCATTAAGCACTAAATGGATCAGAAATGGTGTAGAAGGTGCATTAACCTGCCAAATGATTTTTATTCGATATTTTCTGAATGGATCCACATACTGGCACACGGAGGCGGTGGTTTATCTAATTCTAGCGGCAACTCTCCTCGGGTTACCTTATGTACAGAAACTTAGAGGCCACGTTAATGTTGATCTTGTCCCAATGCTGTTGCCACCGGTAGGCCGAAAAATTCTTATGGTGGTTAGCTTTCTAGCGGCTATCCTTGTTCTAGCAATCATGACCTTCTATTCTGCTGAACTGGTATATCTGAGCTACTCCAAAGGATGGACATCCGACACGGTTTGGGGCCCTCCGCTTTGGATTCCATATTTGACGATGCCCATCGGATTTGGGTTATTTGCTCTCCAACTGCTAGCTGACTTGTTAGAAACTTGGGAAACACCCGCCGAAGAGATAGTGATTGAGGGGGGTGGTCACTGATGGATCCACTATTGCTAGGACTCATTGTGGCCGCAGTGACTGTATTTGTACTTTTTTCAGGTATCTCGGTGGCCAACGGGTTATTGGTCGTCTCAGCACTTTTTCTACTGATTTTTGATGGATTACGTTCGTTAGAGCTGATCCCTGAAGTGCTATTTGGGAAGCTCGATAACTTCGCTCTTCTATCGATCCCTATGTTCATCTTAATGGGCGCGGCCATCGCTTCGACTCGGGCTGGTGCCGATCTATATGAGGCCCTAGATCGTTGGTTGACCCGGGTTCCTGGAGGCTTAGTGGTCTCGAATCTTGGGGCTTGTGCCCTATTCGCAGCGATGTCGGGGTCTTCTCCCGCGACTTGCGCGGCTATTGGGAAGATGGGTATCCCCGAGATGCGGAAGCGTAATTTCCCCGATGGAGTCGCGGCTGGATCGATCGCTGCAGGCGGGACGCTTGGTATCTTGATCCCACCGTCGATCACCATGATTGTTTATGGTATCGCGACAGAGACTTCGATAGGTCGCTTATTTATCGCTGGCGTTTTGCCTGGTCTGCTCTTGGTTGGGCTGTTTATGGCCTGGTCTATATACGCAACCTGGAGACAGGGTGGGGTAGATGCGCTGGCCGGGAGACACTTTAGCTGGTCTGAGCGGTTCGAGGTCCTTCCGCGGGTCGTTCCTTTCTTGCTCGTGATTTTGGGCGTCCTCTACGCACTCTACGGAGGTGTCGCTACGCCTTCAGAGACAGCTGCAGTCGGTGCACTTTTGTGCCTCGGATTGGCTATTATAATTTATAGGATGACCGACCTGGGAACTATCTGGGTCATGCTCCGAGACTCAACTAAAGAGTCGGTGATGATTCTGTTTATCATAGCCGCGGCCGGGGTCTTCTCTTATATGCTGTCCAGCTTATTTATTACCCAATCGATAGCGACCTGGATCGGGACACTAGAGGTCAACCGTTGGGTTTTGATGCTGTATATCAATATATTTTTACTCGTAGCTGGTTTCTTCTTACCACCGGTCGCCGTGATCTTAATGGCGGCCCCGATATTGATGCCGATTATTTTAGGTGCGGGTTTTGACCCATATTGGTTTGCTGTAATCCTCACCATCAATATGGAAATCGGTCTGATCTCGCCGCCCGTGGGATTGAACTTATATGTGATTAACGGCATTGCACCAGAGATCCCGCTCAAGACGATCCTTACTGGTTCCCTGCCCTATGTCGCGTGCATGGTTATTGCGATCATCATCTTGTGTGTGTTCCCGGGCATCGCCACTTGGTTACCTGATCTGCTGATGGGTCAGGCCGTGACATGAGCCGGGCTTACCGTATCGGTCAAATTGTTCCCAGCTCTAATGTGACGATGGAGACTGAAATTCCCGCGGTGTTCAGAGAGCGGGAACTGCACTATGACGACCGGTTTACCTTTCATTCGAGTCGGATGCGGATGAAGCGAGTCACTAAAGAAGAGCTGGCGGCGATGGATAATGACAGTGACCGATGTGCGCTTGAGCTGTCGGATGCTGCCGTTGATGTGATGGGATATGCCTGTTTGGTCGCCATTATGTCGATGGGGCTTGGTTACCATCGAGAAAGCCAGTCGAGACTGCATCAAGTCACGGTAGATAACGGGCGCCCATGCCCGGTGGTCAGCTCGGCTGGTGCTCTCGTCGAAGGTTTGTCGGTTCTTGGTGCAAAGAAGATCGCGCTGATTACCCCATATCGTAAACCACTAACCGAGCTTGTGTGCCAGTACCTTGAATCTGAGGGCTTTCAGGTAATCGACGCGCTCAGTCTAGAGATCCCTGATAACCTAGAGGTTGCTCGACAAGATCCTATGGCGCCGGTTGAGCTGGTCGACCGTCTTGCCCTTGCTAATGTTGATGCCCTGGTCGCATCCGCTTGCGTCCAGATGCCATCGCTCCCGGCTGTGGCGAGTATCCAGGCTAAGACAGGAGTTCCTACGTTGTCTGCAGCTGTTGCGACCGCGTATAGCATGATGAAAGAGCTAGGACTCGATACCCGTGTGCCTGGGTATGGTGAACTTTTTGGGTAGCCTATCAGCATGCCTACAGGGATAAAGGAGTGGATCCAGCAGGTTACAGATAGAGCCCTTGAGATTCTGGATTTAAAATCGGACGGGATCCCCCTGGACGATCTGATTGCTCTCTGTCATGCGGTGTTATCTAGGAGAGGTGAGGCTACTGGGCTGGCCCTCGCGGGTTCAGTGGTATCTGCCTGGCACGGATTGAAGCAGTCTGATCACTTGGGATTCTTCCAGAAGCTGATTGTCGAGTTTGGTCCCGACCAGACTCGTCTAAGTAAGGCGATCGCTGACTACCAAGAAACGCTCGATGATGCGTCGGCCATGAGTCTGCACCAGTCTGCGGAGTCGCAACGACAGGAGCTGTTCAGGCGCATGAATGCGGCTCCTGACGGGCTGCAGACATTAATATTAATGCGCGAGGCGTTACGGAAGTTACTTCGCGACCACCCAGAGCTAAGGCCAATTGATCAAGATCTGGTGCATTTGTTCACTTCATGGTTCAACAAGGGATTTTTGAAGCTCGAGCGCATTAACTGGCAGACACCAGCCGCGGTTCTAGAGAAGCTAATCCAGTACGAGTCTGTTCATGAGATTCAGGGTTGGGATGACCTCAGACGCCGACTGGCTGAGGATCGTTTGTGCTTTGCGTACTTCCATCCGGTGATCCCAGATGAGCCGTTAATTTTTGTTGAAGTCGCGTTAGTTCAAGGGATGGCCGACGCGATAGGACCATTGCTTGATACACCTCCGGCGCCTCCCGTGTCAGCTGATACAGCTGTGTTTTACTCGATCAATAACTGTCAGCCGGGGCTTGCTGGCGTGAGTTTCGGGAACTTGTTGATAAAGCAGGTTGTCTCTGTCCTGCAGGCAGAGCATCCAAAACTGAAGAGTTTCGCCACACTGTCGCCAATTCCCGGACTACGCCGCTGGCTTGATACCGAAGGGCTGGAGTTCCTGCCTCTATTTGAGGCATCTATTCATCATGATGAGTTGAAGCCATTCGTCGCCAAGTATTTGACGTCTGGTCAGGGAGCGAAACTCAAAGATCCCGTCGCTCGATTCCACCTAGGTAACGGCGCGACCCTTGAGCGGATTAATGCGAATGCCGATTTGAGTTCCCGTGGGCAGAAGGAAAGCTTCGGTTTCATGGTGAACTATCTGTACGAGCTCGATGACATTGTGAGCAATCACGAGCGGCTAATGGAAACGGGACAGATCGCTACCTCCAAAGAAATACAACAGTTATTGAAGAAAAATATTAAGCTTAAAGTGAAGGAACTTTCTTATGACGCATAATGTTTTTGCGGCCATTCAATTAAACCTGAAGCGTAACACTGATAGGACACTGCTCTCGATCCCGGGGGGTCGGAGGTTGACCGGGTCAGACCTGGATTCTGAGTCAGCGATATTGGCATCCGCTCTTATCGATCTCGGGTTGGCGCCAGGTGATCGTGTCTCTGTTCAAATTGAAAAAGGCTGGATGAATGTTATTTTATATCTTGCGGTCTTGCGCTGTGGTGCGGTTTATCTGCCCTTAAATTCAGCGTATACAAACAGTGAGATCGAATATTTTTTGACGGACGCAGAGTCAAAGCTTCATGTATGCGGGGCCGACAGATTTGATCACGTTGAATCTCTGAAAAGTTCAATTCCAGGGTTACAGATTCTAACTCTTGATGGCGAGGGTGGGACCCTGGTCGACGCATTTGAGGCCGCGAAAGCTGTGGGTAAGACTTTCACGGATATTGTGGGTCGAGACTCTGATGATCTGGCGTCGATCATTTATACCTCGGGTACCACAGGCAAACCGAAAGGTGCCATGATCACGCACAGCAACCTTGTCGCGAATGCTGAGATGCTAACTGAGGCTTGGAGTTACAGGTCCGATGATGTTCTTCTGCATGCGTTACCACTATTTCACGTGCACGGACTCTTCGTGGCACTGAATTTAGCGCTAATGAATGGTGGATCGGTCATTATGCTTCCTAAGTTCGACCCAGATACGGTCCTCGACGCGATGCCGGATTCAACAGTGATGATGGGTGTCCCGACCTATTACACACGGTTGCTCGCCGACCAGCGGTTTAATCGGGACGTAAGCGGTCACATGCGCCTCTTCATATCAGGATCGGCACCTTTACTTGTTGAGACCTCTGATGAGTTCTTCGAGCGGACGGGACAGCGCATCCTTGAGCGGTATGGCATGACTGAGACGGGTATGAGCTGCTCAAATCCACTGAATGGTGATCGCCGTGCGGGCTCCGTTGGACCACCGCTCCCCGGGGTAGAGGTCCGTATAGTCGACGAAGATGGGGCTGAACTACCCCGTGGAGAGATTGGTTCACTTGAAGTCAGGGGTGAGCACGTTTTCAAGGGTTACTGGAAGCTCCCAGAAAAGACGGCTGCCGAATTTAAAGGCGACTGGTTCATCACAGGTGACATGGCGACTTTGTCAGACGACGGCTACGTGTCGATCGTGGGTCGTGGCAAAGATCTCATCATTTCTGGTGGGCTCAATATCTATCCGAAAGAAATTGAAGACGTTCTGAATGATCAAGACGGTGTTGTTGAGAGTGCCGTCGTTGGCGTGCCTCATCCGGATTTTGGAGAAGGGATTGTCGCTGTGTTGGTTGGTGAGCAAGAGCTTGACATGGAAGCACTCCAAGCCGCTTGTCGTGAGAAGTTGGCAGGATTTAAGGTACCTAGGCGGTGGATCCAGCTTGATTCGCTGCCGCGAAATACGATGGGCAAGGTGCAGAAAAATCTGTTGAGGGACGACTTCATAGAAAGCTTCAAATGAGGGTTTGAAATGAGCCGGAGCCATCCGGCTCATCTTCATTAGGGTCTCAGGTAGACGAAGCCTTCTTGCTGAAGTTTACCTATCTCGGCGACCCCTGACGGGACGATGTCCGCTTGCTCAGCAAAATGAAGATCCTCTAACGCGATCTTCCGGCCTTTCAGTGTGTTTGCGCAGATATTGAAATTAACGCCCTGGCTTCTGAGGGAGTCGATCCGATTCGCGGCATCCGGGCTTTCTTGGGCTACTTTTCGCAGAAGCTCTACCCCGTTTCCGTGGAGTACGAACCGAATCTCATGGTTACCTTGCCCGAGCGCATTGATATGGTTCTGAGCGTTTCGCATCGCCCCAATTGACCGTTTTACGTCGAAATAATTGACGTGATAGACGACCTTTTGCTTGGCATAGCTCACGCTTGCGAAGACCCAGCCGGATAGTATCAGCGATAATGCCGCGATGGATGTTATGATGAATTTTTTCATACCCTGTCCTCTCTCGCATTTGATTCAAGCGTCATTAAAAGTCAGGGTTTGTTGCCTTTCAACTTCGAATTTCTTACTAATAAATAACCTATCCGAATAAGACAGAAAATCTCACGGTTTCAGCCAACTTACTCGTCTAAGAAAGAGCGTAGATGATCTGAGCGGCTCGGATGTCTCAATTTCCGAAGCGCCTTTGCTTCGATCTGCCGTATCCGCTCACGCGTGACATCAAACTGTTTGCCGACTTCCTCTAGGGTGTGATCCGTGTTCATATCGATGCCAAAACGCATCCGCAGGACCTTCGCTTCTCTCGCGGTGAGACTGGCGAGTACTTGACGTGTCGACTCGGTTAATCCCTCAACGGTCGCAGAATCAACGGGCGATGATATCGTTATATCTTCAATGAAGTCACCGAGTGAGCTGTCTTCGTCGTCACCAATCGGTGTCTCCATCGATATTGGCTCTTTTGCGATCTTTAACACCTTCCGTACCTTGTCTTCAGGCATTTCCATACGCTCGCCCAGCTCTTCTGGAGTCGGCTCACGACCCATCTCTTGGAGCATCTGGCGGCTGATACGATTCAGCTTATTGATCGTCTCGATCATGTGCACGGGGATGCGGATAGTCCTCGCTTGGTCGGCGATTGAGCGAGTGATTGCCTGACGGATCCACCAGGTCGCGTAGGTCGAGAATTTATAACCACGGCGATACTCGAACTTATCGACAGCCTTCATGAGACCGATGTTACCCTCTTGGATCAGGTCCAAGAACTGAAGGCCCCGGTTGGTATATTTCTTCGCGATGGAAATAACAAGGCGTAGGTTTGCTTCGACCATATCCTTCTTTGCGCGACGCGCTTTCGCTTCACCCATCGAGAGACGGCGATTTACGTCGCGCAGTTCTGGTATTGTTACTCCAACACCTTCGGCGATAGACTGAAGGCGCGCTTGGCAACGCTGCACGTCCGGAACAACTGCTTCCAGTTTTTCTGACTTTTTCTTCTTGGCGACATTAGGAATCCATTCAAAGTTGGTTTCGTTTCCATGCCATTCTTTAATGAAGATCTTGCGATCAAGCTTTCCTTGTTTCGTGCATAGACGAAGGATTTCCCGTTCTTGATCGCGGATCGAATCGAGTACCGTCCTGAATTCGACACAAAGTTCGTCAAACAATCTTGGAGTGAGTTTGAGTGACGAGAAGACTTCCCCAATTGCATTGAGTGCGTCTTTGCCTTCCTTCGAATCACGGCCTTTTTTCGCGATAACCTTTTGAGCTTTCGCTAGGTTGGCGCGGAGTGCTTCAAACCGTGTTCTGACTTCTTCAGGATCTGGGCCAGTTTCGCCTTCTTCTGCATCATCTTCATTTGAATCGTTGCCGTCGTTAGATGAGTCCGAATCGTCGAAGTTTTGATCGCTCACCTCTTCTGTCGAGGCTGCATCAATCGGGGTTTCATCTTCCGGATCGAGATCTAGAAATCCAGCGAGAAGGTCGGACATGCGGCCTTCTTCTGTTTGGATTCGATCGTAGACAGCTAGGACTGTATCGACAATCCCCGGGTAGTAGGCCATCGCCTGCATCACTTCACGGATACCTTCTTCGATCCGTTTAGCAATCACAATCTCACCCTCTCGAGTCAGTAGCTCGACGGTCCCCATCTCGCGCATATACATCCGCACTGGGTCGGTAGTTCGACCAACATCGTTTTCCACTGCGGCGAGAGCGGCGGCAGCTTCCTCAGCGGCTGAATCGTCAGTTGCAGCAGAATTTTCACCAAGGATCAGTTGATCATCGTCAGGCGCTTCTTCACCGACGGTGATTCCCATATCCCCGATCATACGGATGATATCTTCTACTTGGTCCGGGTCTGCAATTTCTTCAGGAAGGTGGTCGTTAACCTCGGCGTAGGTGAGGTATCCTTGCTCCTTTCCCTTGGCGATCAGTTCTTTTAAACGTGATTGACGCTGTTCTGTTTGCGTAAGTTCCTGATCTAACTGTTTTTCTGCCATGAACCGACCTAAAAGATGTGTGTTGCAAGGGTCGCGAAGTATACACGCATTGGTTTGTAGTTTTAATTACTTTTTATGTGCTGCCAGCGCTTGATGCAAGTCTTCGACTGAAATTCTTCCGCGCTTCGCATCCTCCGCTAGGAGCCTCATCGACTCTGTTGCCAATTGTTTTTTCAGTTGGTTCAGGCCGTCTTGGAATTCCACTTGGTACGAGTGCTCGCTGAAAAGCGCCTCGCGACTCAGCAGTCTAGACAATAATCGACCAAGTTCTGTTCCGCTGAAGTGCCCCATCAGACCCACTGTGGTCGGATTATCTGAAGTTGTGAGCCAATCGAAAACTTGGGCTAGTGCACGGATATTGATCAATCGACTGCGTTCGGGGATGGTGAAAGTATCTGTCAGTAACTTGGGGTTTTGGAGTAGAAGCCACAACAATCGATTTGCGAGTGGCTCAGGTTTATCCGGATTTGGAAATTGAAGATCAGATGGTGCGTCCAGGATCTCTTCGATTTCTGTTGGCGGTTCTACGTTCTCTGAAAAATCAGTGAATTGATCATCCGCGACAGGTCTCAATGACTCGAAGCTCGCTATGCCAGTATCAATTTCTTGTGCTTGGCCTTGTCCTGGTGTGTTGGCTGGTTTCTCTTCACCACTGATGGGCTCGATTTGTAGGTCTTGTAGGCGTGCATCTAGATCTGTCCGACGAGTGCCTGAGAGTTCACTCAATGAGTCGAGCATCAAAGAGCGATATATGCTTATCGGAATCTTCGCTATTTTTGGAAGTGCCAGCGCCGTTAGCCGAGCGCGTCCATCTATCTTCGTGAGATCCACGTCATCGGAAAGCAGATGGATCAGGGCCTCTGACACAGGGAGTGCGTCATTCAATCGGCTCAAAAACGCATCGGTTCCCTCGTCACGCACAAGCGAGTCGGGATCATGCCCATCAGGTAAAAATAAAAATCGAATACTGAACTCATCACTTAAAAACGGAAGCATCGTATCGAGAGCGCGTTTTGCTGCAGTGTGTCCAGCTTTATCGCCATCGAAGCAGACGATCACTTGGGCAGTTTGTCGACTCAGTCGGTCTAGGTGTTGGCTCGTGAGTGAAGTTCCAAGGGTTGCTACAGCAAAATCGATTCCAAACTGCGAAAGTGCAACCACGTCCATGTATCCTTCAACAACCAAAACACGATCTAAAGATCGGCACACTTGGCGCGCTTCATACAAACCGTAGAGGGTGTCACTCTTGCGAAATAGTTTGGTTTCAGGGCTATTTAAATATTTGGGTTTACTGTCATCTAGGACCCGTCCACCGAACGCGATGGTGCGGCCTCGTATATCTCGGATCGGAAACATGACACGCTCTCTAAAACGATCGTATTCACGCCCCTGTGAGTTGACTACTGTTAATCCAGCGTCGAGCAGTTTTTTCTTGATTTGCGTGTCGGCACTGAGTTGATCGTAGAGAAAACGCCATCCATCTGGTGCATATCCGAGACCAAACCGATGCGCGATGGTTCCCGTGAGACCGCGGCCCTTGAGATAACTCACCGCACGCTCTCGGCTGGGGTTCGATTTGAGAGCTTTTCGGAACGCCTGATCCGCCATCTCAAGGATTTCATATAGCACTTTTCGCTTACCGGCCTCTGGATCCGCTGCCTCGGTGGGTACCTCAAGGCCAGCCAGCAAGGCCAGACTTTCGACCGCGCTGACAAAGTCCATATTGTCATATTCCATGATAAAGCTGATTAGTCCCCCTGATGCGCCGCAACCAAAACAGTGGTAGACCTGTTTGTCTGGGTTGACAGAAAACGAGGGGGATGAATCGTCATGGAAAGGACAACGACCATGGTACTCCCGACCAGATTTTTTGAGCGGAACGCGCGTGCTAATCACATCGACGATATTCATGCGATCATTCAGCGTTTCAATAAAAGAATCAGGGATTCGTCCAGCCACTTGATATCCGAGGATTTAATTTAGTAGTCAGAGTGTATCTGAAAATCGGAGTTGGGATTTACCCGAGCCGGTCTCTCACCAGTTTGCTGACAACTTGCATATCAGCGCGTCCTTGAACCTGAGGTTTAAGTTGTCCCATGACTTGACCCATACCTTGGGGACCCGAAGCGCCTGTGGTAGCGATTGCTTTATCAATGAGCGCTAACATTTCATCGTCACTCAATTGGGCTGGAAGAAAATTCCTTAGGATCTCGACCTCAGCGAGTTCGGTGTCGGCGAGGTCTTGGCGTCCGCCGTCAATGAACTGGCTTGCAGCGTCTCGGCGCTGCTTGGACATTTTGTCGATTATGGCAAGACAACGAGCGTCATCAATGTCAACACGTTCGTCCACCTCAACACGTTTAATTTCAGCGAGCGCCATCCGTATGACTCCAAGACGAAATTTCTCTTTAGCTCGCATTGCGTCTTTCATCGCTTCGGTGAGAGTGTGTTTCAGCGAACTCATGCGAGCGACTCGTTGCTTAGTAGAGACGTTCGAATTTTTTTGTTTCGCGAGACACCTTCTTCAGATGACGCTTTACTGCAGCGGCAGCTGCACGCTTTCGCAGAGTTGTCGGCTTCTCGTAACACTCACGACGGCGAACTTCCGAGAGCACGCCAGCTTTCTCGCAAGCACGCTTGAAGCGACGAAGCGCGACGTCAAAAGGTTCATTATCTTTAATTTTTACCGCAGGCATTAAAATGCACCTATCCTTAATTAAATTTAAGTTTCTAAGTGGTATCCCCACCCGGGGCGCGAGAGAATACCAGTGTCTAAAGAAAAAGGGAACCAAATGCGGGTCTTAGGTATCGAAACTTCCTGTGATGAGACTGGAATTGCCATTTATAGTAATAAAGATGGACTCATGGCTCACCGGGTTCATAGCCAAATTGATGTTCATGCGCACTATGGTGGCGTCGTTCCGGAACTCGCTTCACGAGACCACGTTCGTTATCTCCGTCCATTGGTTGATGAGACTCTTGCCGCTTCAGGTTTGATGTTGGCTGATATTGATGCTGTTGCTTACACAACAGGGCCTGGTCTTTTGGGTGCATTGTTAGTTGGAGCGACTTTCGCCAAATCATTGGCTTTTTCGTTAGATCGACCGGCGCTGGGAATTCATCATATGGAGGGACATCTATTGGCACCTTTGATGGAAACCCCGGATCTTCCGATACCCTTTGTTGCTTTGTTGGTCAGCGGAGGGCACTCGCAGCTTATTTTAGTTCGAGCGATCGGTGACTATGAATTGCTGGGAACCACGCTTGATGATGCCGCGGGTGAGGCCTTCGATAAAACAGCGAAACTTCTTGAATTGGGCTATCCGGGTGGGCCTAAGATTGCGGCTTTGGCTGACAGTGGTGATGCTGCCCGGTTTCGTTTTGCGCGGCCTATGACTGATCGACCGGGGTGTGATTTCAGTTTCTCAGGATTAAAAACTCAAGTACTGACCGAAGCACGTCGGTTGGTTAAGTCAGGCCACTTGGATGAGCAAGCAAAAGCAGATTTAGCTGCAAGTTTTCAGCAGGCAGTTGTTGATACTTTGGTAATCAAATGTAAGCGAGCCATTTTAGAAACGGGTACTCGGGCTATTGTGATGTCAGGTGGTGTGAGTGCTAATCGATTACTTCGACAATCGCTGAAATCTCTTGAGACAAACGGGATTGCAGTGGCTTACCCGGCGCCGGAATTTTGCACAGACAACGGCGCAATGATTGCCTTTGCAGGCCTGATGCGGTTAAGTCATGGACAGAGAGATTCTTCGCTTGCGACGACGATTCGTCCGCGTTGGCCACTAAGTGAACTACCCAAGGTGTTGTAATGGATACGATTTATGTTTCAAGACTCCCGCTTCTCTCGTTGGTTGGAGTTTACTCGTACGAAAAAGAAAATCCTCAACCGTTGTATTTAGATTTGACTATCAATATTTCTCTTTCGGACGCGGCAGCATCCGATGATCTTGGGGATACGCTCGATTATGCCGCCCTATGCCACGATATTCAGGCAGCAGCCAGGGAGCACTGTAATCTCATCGAGAAACGCCTGACCGATCTTTTGCAAATCGTCTTGAAGGATGACCGAATCGTTGAAGTGACCGGCAGGCTTTATAAGCCTGGTGCGGTACCGGGCGCGGAGATTTCTGTAGAGAGAACAGTCAAGCGCTCGTTATAGATCGCATCACGAAGCGCTTTGCCGCTAAGCCCCTCTTTAATCAAGTGCTCCACAGAGACTCCTCTAAGCCGTTCGCGGATCTCGAGCCAGTGTCTGACCGGGATTGTCATCGGACTCGAGTCATCCAACTCAATAAGTAGACGATCAAGGTCTTTATCGGGTGGATTCCCCCTTAACCAGCCGATTTGAAGAAAAACGTCAAGGCACACTTCTGCGTCCTCAAAAGTAAGATCTTTTAGTCGAGTGGCTGCTTTCAAAAACAGAACCCGCTTATTGGTTAGTCGAAACTCTTTTCCATAGCGCTCGATGCATTCGATTGTTGGTCGATTTAAATGTAGCCATTCTGCGAGGCGGACGTCGGTCGATTGGCCAATAAACTGATCTGGTACGATCTTCAGAACGGGGGCTAGAGCATCGGTAATGCTGAGATGATTGAGATATCTAAGCCCCAATTCGGGATGATTTGAAGAGAGCATTTTATCGAGTTCAACAATGATGCGCTCAACTGAGAGTTCTCGAAGTGATTGCGACATTGCCTGCATCAACAAGACCGTATCTTGAGCGATGTGAAATTCGAACCGACCAAGCTGAGCTAGGAAGCGAACACCTCGGAGAACACGCAGAGGGTCTTCGTTAAATGCTCCAGAGACATGGCGTAGTTGTCGCGACTTGAGGTCGTCCTCACCGCCGTAGGGGTCAACAAGATCCCCTGTTCGTGATAAAGCCATCGCATTGATTGTAAAATCGCGGCGAAGAAGGTCGGTTTCTAGCGCCACTGAGGGATCTGCGTGGACCACAAAACCCTTATGTCCTTTTTTCGTCTTTCTTTCTGTCCGCGCAAGAGCAATCTCCGCCTGGTTTTCTGGATGTAAAAACACGGGGAAATCCTGTCCTACCTGCCGGAAGCCGCGTTCTA
>JBMZTF010000027.1:0-13317 GCA_049623565.1 Litorivicinaceae bacterium | reverse complement strand
TGGCTGTCGGGGTCGCTTGGGTGGTCTTGGTCCCAGCGGAATACCTCGGAGTAACAAGCGGGCTAGGTTATGCAATCAACGACGCGCGAGACACCCTAGCCTATGACACGCTGGCGGCAATCGTGCTGATCATTGGAGTTATCGGCTACACCCTAGACTCAGCATGTGCCAAGCTTGTTAACCGATTTAACTGGCATCAGGAGGCATAGACGACCCAAGCACGACTGTAGTTGGTCTGATTTTTGCTCCGTTATGTCGGAAGTGTATTAGAGCAAGGTTTATGGCTGTCGAAGAGTCGTCTAAGATTGAGCGTAGTGAACCCAACTTAATAGGCAGTCATTCGGTCGACTTGACTGTTATCCACGAGGCTGCACGCTGTATAGGCAGTGAGGGTAGCTCTCAAGAGGCAGTAAACAAAATACTGCGGCTGATGTCAGAAATGGTGGGCCTTAATCGGGGTCGTGTCCTGCTACCTGACGAGGCGACGGGTGGCCTGAGGATAAGGTACAGCTATGGGTTGACGCAGGATCAAGTCGACAAGGGGCTGTATTCACCGGGAGAGGGTATCACCGGTAAGGTAATGCAGTCGAAGCAGGTCGCGGTGATCCAGAACGTCGATGACGAACAGAATTTCCTCTTCAGGGCCGTGGACCGGGAAGTGCTTCCCGAAGGAGTGGTTTCATATCTTGCGGTACCGATATTAAAGGACCAAGACTGCTTAGGTGTTCTCGCCGCACACCGATTGAGAATGCGACCCAGATCGATTCAATCGGATCTCATACTACTCCGCGTGATAGCGACGATGGTCGCTCAAATAGTAACCATCGACGCTCTCGTATCAGAAAGAACCGCTAGGCTAAAACGCGAAAATGCGGAACTACGAGAAGCATTGGCGGCCAGGCAGGCCACCAACAACGGGATCTTGGGTGAGAGTCAGAGCCTGAAGGACGCGCTACTGACGACTTTACAGGTCGCCGAGCAGCCGGTATCGGTTCTGTTAACTGGCGAGTCGGGGACCGGTAAAGAACGCTTTGCGCAGATCTTGCATCTGAATAGCGCTCGTCGTGACAAACCATTCGTGGCAATTAATTGCGCCGCGATTCCTGAGAATCTATTGGAGTCGGAATTATTCGGTTACGAGAAAGGCGCATTCACTGGCGCTAGCGCAACCAAGAAAGGAAAGTTCGAACACGCACACGGTGGCACCGTTTTTTTGGATGAGATCGGTGATCTGACATTCGAGCTTCAGGCTAAACTACTTCGGGTCTTACAGACAAACGAGGTTTACAAAGTTGGGTCCACTTCACCGGTCTCCGTCGATGTAAGGATTGTCGCCGCCACCCACAAAGATCTTCAATTGGCTGTCAATCAAGGCCACTTTAGGCTTGATCTTTATTACCGTTTAAGTGTGTTCCCGATTCATCTGCCAGCCTTGAGAGAGCGGGGGAACGATGTAGAGCTACTATCCCGCCATTTTTTGCTAATTGCCAACACCGAATACGGTAAGAATCTTTATTGCGGCCCCGTTGCCCTGAGACATTTAGCGAGGTACGAGTGGCCCGGGAATATTCGACAATTGGAGAATGTCCTGCGGCGTCTCGTTCTCAGTTCGACTGGTCCAGAGATTTCTCCTGATAGCGTGGTCAAGGTCTTGGAAGCCGAATCTGCTATCGGGTCGTACCCGAAACCATCAGCATTAGTGCCGACTGGCACGTCCTCAGGCGATCCTTCCGAAAGTAGAGCAATGACTCCGAAAATGATGACTGTCGGTGACCCTCAAGCTAGACCTTACGGTTGGGTGTCTGCGGACGAAAGGGGAAGTATAGAAAACGCGCTCAAGGAGAATTTCGGGAATAAGACACAGGCAGCACGAGTGCTGGGGATGTCATTGAGGCAGCTGAGATATCGTATGCAAAAACTCGGGATCAGTTGATCTGTCCTATCCATCCGCAAGCGCAGACAGCTGCTCGTCTGACGTTGCCTCATAGTTCGTCATGAGACAATGGGGTTTGTACCCAGAATTGTCATACGCCTATATGACATTGTTTAACAATGTCCATTCATTGTTTCTTTCATCTCAATAAAACGTGTTTAATTTCAATTGGTTACAGTTTTTCTGATCTTGGTACGCTTCCTGCAAAAGCAAATACGCACAGAGAGGAGAATCAGTATGTCTGTAACAGCCGAAACAATTACTACAACACTTCGCCCGATAGACGGCGAGGGATTGGCGCAGTTTGCGACGAAGGGGCGAGATAACCCGGAAACACGTGGCACTAACAAGGTTCATACCGTGACCGAGGGTCAATATCGGACGATCAGCCATGTTAACGGTCATGAGGTTGTGGTCGATGAGCCATTACATCTGATGGGAGAGGACACCGCACCTGCGCCAGGAGAAATCGTCCTGTCAGGCCTAGGCGGGTGCTTGTGTGTTGGGATTACGGCGGTAGCGACATGGAAAAATGTAAAGCTGTCCCGGCTAGAGGTGAAGATGGAGGCAGACATCGGTAACTCAGCCGCGTGGGGCGCGGGCGGGGCAGAGAGGCTGCCTGAGCAGATGGGATTTCAAGAGATCCGGGCGACCGTAATTGTTGAGGGTGACGCCACACAGGAGGAGCTAGACGAGATCGTAGAGCGAGCGAACTACTTCTCACCGGTCGCTAACAGCATGAGAAATCCTATCGCTTTCAGTATAGATCGCGAGAAGTAGTCTACAGGAGGATAGGTTATGGGAAGTCAAGCTTTTCGTGGTAAGGACCTGTCATGGTTTGACGATAGGCAAGTACTGACGGATGTGGCAGAGATCGCAGAAAAAAAGCTACAACCGTTGGCTAACCGAATTGATCAGGAGGGTTATTATCCCTCCGAGATTATGCGTGAGTTGGCGGTAGCTGGTGCCTACAGTGGGCACCTACAGAGGTACGGCTCTCGATATGACCTCGCAATCGATTCGATGACCGAGATCAGTAGGCATTGCGGATCGACAGGGTTCATGTCTTGGTGCCATGACGTGTGCGGACTCTATATGGAGCAGTCGGGGAACAGTTCACTGATCGCTAGGCTAGACGGTCACGTGAGGGGGAACACACTAGGCGGAACTGGCTTGTCGAACCCGATGAAGGCGCTGACCGGGATCGAGAAAATGGCCTTGAAGGCCGAGAAAGTCGACGGCGGATATCTAGTAAACGGGTGCCTGCCCTGGGTCAGTCACATCCGGGTAGGTGGCTACTGCGGGGTTATAGCTGGTGTGTCTGAGAAAACAGATCACGAGATAATGTTCTTGTTAGATCTCGATGATCGGGCAACACTGAGAGAGTGTCCCAAGTTTTCCGGCATGGAGGGAACTAGCACCTGGGCGATCGAGCTGGGCGATTATTTTGTGGGTGAGGACCAGATCATCGCCGACCCAGTGAGACCATTCATCAAAAAAGTTCGGCCGGCATTTGTATTGCTCCAAACGGGCTTCGGTCTGGGCGTGACCCAGGGCGCGATTGACTCGATGGTTGAGGTAGAGGACGCGTTAGGTCATGTCAATCAATTCCTGCATGACCGGCCAACTGAACTGCAGCCTGAACTGGATAACTTGAAAGCTAAGATCCACGAGCTCAGTTCCGACGTCCTTAACGGTACACCGGAAATGCTGGTAGATATCCTCGACGCGAGAGCGCAGGTATCCGAGTTGGCTCTCCGCGCAACGCAATCAGCTCTGCTTCATCAGGGAGCACGGGGCTACTTAATGAGCTCTCCGGTTCAAAGACGGATACGAGAGGCTCATTTTGTAGCAATCGTCACACCGGCGATCAAGCACCTCCGGTGGGAGATGTCTAAGCTTATGAAAGCAGACCTGGCTGCATGAGCGGAGGACAGCTAGTGAGGCAGCTCTTCATCTGTCGAGCATGTGGTCTGATTTACGATGAAGAAAAGGGCGACCCTGACAGCGGGATAGCTCCGGGGACTCGTTTTGAAGACATACCCGACGACTGGGAGTGTCCGCTATGCGGTGTAACTAAAGCTGATTTTGAGCCTTTCGAGCCGTTCGATGGTCCAGGCACTGGCGAGGTGGTGGGTTTCAAGGCGGGGGTCATTGTAGTGGGTGCTGGCATCGCAGGTTGGAGCGTAGTCAGAGCACTCCGCAGCATTGATGCCACGACCCCGATCTTGATGGTTACTGCTTGCTCGGGAGACAGCTACCACAAGCCCGAACTGTCCGTCGCCATCGGGCAGAACTCTGACAGGTCATCACTAGTAGCTAAGGTAGGAAGCGACCAGGCGAAGGAGTTTGGTATCAGCCTGCTGGCTAACACATACGTAGTCGGAATCGATAATACAACCCGCCGAGTGCGGACTACTCGGGGGACCTATCCGTACACCGCGTGCGTCATTGCAGCAGGTGCGCGACCTTTCAGACCCCCTGCTTTTGCTGGAGCGACGTTGTTTTCGGTTAACCATATCGATGACTGGGAGCGGTTATCGACGACGATCGCAAGCTCTGGCCAGACTCGGGCCATAGTGATCGGGGGCGGGCTAATCGGTTGCGAGTTGGCGGAGAACCTCGTCACTAAATGCCGGTCGGTTACAGTCATCGAAAAGCAGGATCTTCCCCTGGGAAGCCTTATCCCGGAGAAGGCGGGCCAAAGACTTCTTGAGCATCTTAATAACATAAACGTGAATTTTCTCGGATCGAGTACCGTCACGCATGTAGTTGACGGAGAGAGGTGCTCGACCGTCTATCTGGAGACCGGTCCAACGCTCGAAGCCGATGTGATCGTTCTAGCTACGGGTTTGGTAACTGACCAACGGATCGCCAAGAGCGCCGATCTTAGGTTTGACAATGGTCTGATAGTTGATTCGAGAACACTCGAGACTAGTCAGAAAGGAATATATGCCCTTGGGGACTGTATTGCGTTCGAGGGTCGTCCGTCCCGTTACGTGGAGCCCATAATTAAACAGGCAAAGGCGATAGCTCACGCCATTGCTGGTAAGGCTGCACCTTATAAGCACAGGGAGCCAGTAGTTCGCGTAAAGACACCAAGGCTACCGATCACTATCGAGGGTTTGGTAAAGCCAGAAGCGACCTGGATCACGAAGGTCGATACGGAGGCACTTTTAGTTATGGAGCAAGTGGACGGAAGCAGCAAATCAACAGTTTCAATTGGACGTTAATTTAAGAGGAAAAGTAATGATTACTTCAAGAGATCAGGTCACAGAGCACATCGTATCGAACAAAGTTAGGTTGGGGATCCAATGGTCTGATGTAGCAAACGAGGTAGGTTTATCGAAAGAGTGGGTCACCGCCGCCTGTCTCGGTCAGATGGCTATGGAGAAAGCCCATGCTGAGGTCGTTGGCAAGATATTCGAACTATCCGATGAGGAAGTCGCCTGGTTGCAGATTGTTCCATACAAGGGTTCAATCCCCACGGCTGTCCCTACAGATCCACTCATCTACCGCTGGTATGAGGTCGTTAATGTCTACGGGACGACCATCAAAGAACTAATCCATGAGGAATTCGGCGACGGAATCATGAGCGCGATCGATTTCTCTATGGATATCCAGCGCGAGCCCGATCCAAAAGGCGACCGCGTGAATGTGGTCTTATCAGGGAAGTTCCTCCCATATAAAACTTTTTAGTGATAACGCAGTATATGGCCTTCAGAAAGTCTCTTTACTTGAGGTCTGAAGGTTGTATACTGCGCGACTTCCTAGGCGCGTAGCTCAGTTGGTTAGAGCGCCACCTTGACATGGTGGAGGTCGTTGGTTCGATTCCAATCGCGCCTACCAAATACAACCACATTGGAAGGCCCCTCGTATAGGTCGCCAGATCGGAGTTGGAAATGCCCATAATTACCCTTCCTGATGGATCCAAGCGCGAGTTTGAAGGTCCTGTCTGTGCCATGGATATCGCGGAGTCCATCGGCCCTGGGCTAGCGAAAGCGACCATTTGCGCGAGCGTTGATGGAGAACTCAAGGATGTCTCTGATACTATAAGTCATGACGCGAGTGTGTCGTTGATTACAGCCAAGGATCCCGAGGGTCTTGAGGTCATCCGCCACTCGTTCGCGCACCTTATCGGCCACGCTGGAAAGCAACTGTTTCCGGGTATCAAAATGGCTATTGGTCCCGTCATCGAGCATGGGTTTTACTACGATGTAGACTATGAGAGACAGCTGACCCTGGACGACATAGAAGCGCTTGAGATGCGGATCCAGGAACTCGTGAAGACCGATTATCCGGTGGTCAAGCGTTGGGCTTCCCGAGAAGAGGCGATAGCCGAGTTTAATCAGCGTGCTGAGCCCTATAAGCTTGAGATCATCGAGCAAGATATCCCTGACGATGGGCACGCGATTGGTCTCTACCACCATCAGGAATACGTGGATATGTGCCGTGGGCCTCATGTCCACAACACGCGCTTCCTTCGACACTTCAAATTGACCAACGTGACGGGTGCCTATTGGCGCGGCAACGTTAACAACAAACAGCTTCAGCGGATCTATGGAATCGCCTTTACATCCAAACAAGACCTAGATGCGCATTTGAAGTTCCTGGAAGAAGCAGCGAAGAGAGATCACCGTAACCTAGCGAAGACTCTTGATCTTTTCCATTTGCAGGAAGAAGCACCCGGGATGGTTTTTTGGCATCCGAACGGGTGGACTGTCTATCGCGTTCTTGAGGATTATATTCGCGACCGTCTAGAGCACTCGGGCTACCAAGAAATTCGTACCCCGCAGCTCGTTGATCAACGCTTATGGGAGGCGTCGGGGCACTGGGACAAGTACCAGGAAAATATGTTTGTCACATCCAGCGAGAGCCGAGACTATGCGGTCAAGCCGATGAACTGTCCTTGCCATGTACAAATATATAACAAGAAGATCACGTCATACCGCGAGCTCCCCATCCGCTTGGCTGAGTTTGGGTCTTGCCACCGTAACGAGCCATCAGGTTCGCTCCATGGTCTGATGCGTGTGCGTAACTTTGTTCAGGACGATGCTCATATTTTCTGCACCGAAGACCAGATCACAGATGAGGTGAAAACCTTCAACAAGCTGTTGACGGAGGTCTATCGGGATATGGGCTTTGACGACATGATCGTGCGGATATCAACCAGACCTGAAAAGAGGGTCGGTGACGATGAGACCTGGGATAAGGCTGAAAAAGCGCTATCCGATGCGCTTGATGAGTTGGGAGTCGAATGGGAAGAGCTGCCGGGTGAGGGTGCATTCTATGGACCAAAGATTGAGTACTCATTGAAAGATTGTCTTGGCCGCGTATGGCAGTGTGGGACTATGCAGGTGGATTTCTCGATGCCGGGCCGTCTTGGTGCAGAATACGTTGCCGAAGACGGGTCGAAGCAGACCCCTGTCATGTTGCACCGAGCAATTTTGGGTAGCTTGGAGCGTTTTGTTGGAATTTTACTCGAAAATACAATGGGTTGGCTTCCGCCCTGGCTTTCTCCAACCCAAGCAGTGGTGCTGACGATCACCGACTCGCAACACGAATATGCAAAAAACGTTGAAAAAATCGTTGCCGCTCAAGGTCTTCGAGTTAAATCCGATTTGCGCAATGAGAAGATCGGCTATAAAATCCGCCACCACACTTTACAGCGAGTGCCCTATTTACTTGTGGTCGGCGATAAAGAGGTGGAAAACCAGCAGGTGGCTGTGCGGACCCGGTCGGGTGAGGATCTTGGCGCAATGGGCTTACAAGCTTTTGCCGATAAGCTTCACAGCGAGATCAGGATGCGCGGTCGTTTCGTTACTGGATCGGAGGCAGGGTAATCAGAAGAGCACAACCCAAAGGTGCGCCGGGTGAAAAGCGTACGTTGATCAATGAAGAAATTCGCGCATCTAAAGTACGTTTGATCGGTCCAACAGGTGAACAAATTGGTGTTGTTGATACAGGAGACGCACTGGCCGCTGCTCGAGAGAATGATCTTGATCTTGTGCTGATTGCGGAGTCTTCAGATCCTCCGGTTGCGAAAATCATGGATTTCGGCAAACGGCTGTACGAAGAGAAGAAAGCGAAGGCGGCTGCGAAAAAAAAGCAGCACCAACTGCAGGTTAAAGAAATTAAGTTTCGTCCGGGAACGGACGTCGGAGACTACCAGGTCAAACTGCGCAACCTGGTGCGTTTCCTAGAGGACGGCGATAAGGCCAAGGTAACCATCCGGTTCCGTGGCCGTGAAATGGCCCACCAAGAACTCGGTATGCAAATGCTGGAGCGTCTGGAAAGGGACCTCGAAGAGCATGGAGTGGTCGAAGCTCGCCCTAAACTAGAGGGCCGGCAAATGATCATGGTCTTCGCGCCGAAAAAGAAGTGAGAGCAGCACGCTCTAATGCGGAGTGAAAAGGAAATATGCCAAAACTCAAAAGCAACTCAGGCGCTTTAAAGCGCTTTAAGCCGACTGCCAAAGGCTTCAAGCATAAGCAGTCTTTCCGTAGCCACATTCTGACTAAGAAGAGCACAAAGCGTAAGCGTCATCTACGCGGGACGTTGATGGTCGCAGATTCAGATGTCAAGCTGATCCATCGAATGCTTCCAGGTGTACGGTAGTAGGAGAGACATATGCCAAGAGTTAAACGCGGTGTAACCGCGCGCGCTAGTCACAAGAAAGTTCTGAAGCAGGCGAAGGGATACTATGGTGCCCGTTCTCGTGTGTTTCGTGTCGCTAAACAAGCTGTCATCAAAGCGGGTCAGTACGCATATCGAGACCGCCGTCAGAGGAAGCGTCAGTTCCGTGCACTCTGGATTGCTCGCATTAATGCCGGTGCGCGGGAATGCGGTCTAAGCTACAGCCGTTTTATCAACGGACTAAAAAAAGCAAACATCGAGATGGATCGTCGCGTGCTCGCTGATCTCGCGATGAACGAGAAGGTCGCATTCGCTGCGCTCGCGGAGCAAGCGAAGCAAGCCCTCGAGCAGGCGAACGCTTAATTTCAAACCCTAGGGGTGACTGAAGAGAAGGCCGCCTGGACAACCTCCTTGCGGCCTTTTTTATGCTGTTGGATTCCAAATGGACAATTTGCAGAGTATTGAAGACGAGGCCTTGGCGTTAATTGAGTCTGCGGATTCGCTGACGCAGCTCGATGATGTGCGCGTGAGATTTCTCGGTAAGAAGGGATTGATCAGTGCTCAGATGAAGATGCTTGGCCAACTCTCTGCCGAACGCCGACCAGAGGCAGGGCTAGTGATCAACGCGGTCCGCGACCGCGTGACACAAACTCTAGAGGCGAAGAAGACGGCACTCGAAGTTGAGGCTGAGTCCCAGAGTCTCATGCGCGATTCGGTCGACGTGACCATGCCCGGCCGGCCGCAAGAGATTGGTGGATTACATCCGGTGACCCGCACTCTCGACCGTTTGAACAGACTCTTTGCAAGTCTGGGCTACGCCGTTGTGACAGGGCCCGAAATTGAAGATGATTGGCACAACTTTGAAGCGCTGAATATTCCGTCCCACCACCCTGCGCGAGCGATGCACGACACGTTCTACTTTGATGATGGCCGTGTCCTGAGGACCCATACCTCCCCTGTGCAAATTCGGACCATGGTGAGTCAAGAGCCGCCGATCCGCATAGTGGCGCCGGGACGTGTTTATCGTTGTGATAGCGACTTGACGCATACGCCAATGTTCCATCAGATCGAAGGCCTGGTAGTCGATCGTGATATCAGTTTTGCTGATCTAAAAGGAACGATCATTACCTTTTTGAATCGTTTTTTCGAGGCAGATCTAGATGTGCGATTCAGACCGAGCTATTTCCCGTTTACTGAGCCATCGGCCGAGGTCGATGTACAGTGTGTCATGTGTGAGGGTGCAGGTTGTCGGGTGTGCTCTCACACTGGGTGGCTTGAGGTCATGGGTTGTGGAATGGTGCACCCCAAAGTTTTTGAACAGACCGGTGTCGATACCTCAATTTTTACAGGGTTCGCGTTCGGTATGGGTATTGAACGTTTGGCGATGCTCCGTTACGGAATTGGTGACCTCCGCCTGTTCTACGAAAATGATTTGCAGTTCCTTAACCAGTTTCACGGATAGACATGAAAGCAAGTGTTTCTTGGCTTAAGCGCCTGTGCCCGACTGAATTATCGGTCGATGAAATCGTCAGCCGCCTTACCATGGCCGGGTTAGAGGTAGACGGCTTAGAATCGGCATCCAAGCCTTTTACAAATGTTGTCGTTGGTGAGGTCCGTGCTGTTACCCAACATCCTGATGCTGGTAAGTTGAAAGTCTGTGAAGTCACTGACGGTAAGGCAGCGTATCAAGTAGTCTGTGGCGCACCAAATGTCCGAGCCGGTCAGAAATTCCCTTTCGCACGCGTCGGCGCCGTTCTTGGTGATGAGCTTAAAATTAAGCGAACCAAGCTACGCGGTATTGAATCAAACGGTATGCTCTGTGGTGCTGATGAGCTGGGTCTCTCCGACGAACGAGAAGGCTTGATGGAGTTGCCAGAGTTTTTTACGACGGGTGATGACTTAGCTGAGCTGTTGTCGCTTCCCGACGATGTTATTGAAGTCGACCTTACACCAAATCGCGGTGATTGCTTATCGATTACGGGGCTAGCTCGAGAGCTTGGGGTGTTGAGTCAAACCTCAGTCGAGTTCGTAGGGTGCGAGCCAGTCGACCCTGCGTCAGACGAGACGCATGAAGTATATTTGTCTGCGCCTGAGGGTTGTCCTTGTTACGTCGGTCGTGTCATCGACAATATCGATGTGAGTTGCCCGACTCCGGTATGGATGGTCGAGCGTTTACGCCGGAGTGGTATTCGCTCCATTGATGCGATCGTCGATATAACCAACTACGTCATGCTTGAGCTCGGTCAACCCATGCATGCGTTTGATCGCAATCAATTGACTGGGCCCGTCGATGTCCGGATGGCGAATGACGGTGAGCAACTCGTACTTCTTGATGGAAAGACGCTTACCTTAGCCAGTGATGTATTGGTGATTGCTGACCAGGAAAAACCGCTGGCGCTAGCCGGAATTATGGGCGGTGAGCATTCAGGTATTTCTGAGAAAACGACATCTGTTTTTCTTGAGAGCGCATATTTCAACCCGATTACTATTGCTGGTAAAGCTCGTCGTTTCGGCTTGCATACAGACGCATCAGCACGCTTCGAGCGAGGTGTTGACTGGCGGCTAGCCGAGCATGCGTGTCAGCGTGCTACAGCACTGATGATCGAAATCTGTGGTGGCGCGCCGGGTCCTGTGGTGATCACCGAAAACGCGCGAGCACTTCCGGACACGCGGGTGGTTGAGCTGTCAAACGCACGGATCGAGCAGCAGCTCAAAATTAGTCTCCCAGCAGAAACGATTCAGCAGATGCTAGAGGCACTTGGGTTCGATGTTGAAGTCGGCGACGGTGGGTTTCGTTGTAAGGCCCCGAGTTGGCGATTTGATGTGTCGATAGAACAGGACCTCATAGAGGAAATTGCACGTATCTACGGCTATAACAAGCTTCCAACCTCCTTGCCTGCACAGGCACTCACGATGGCATCTGTGCCCGAGGCAGAGACACCACTGATGCGATTGAAGAATTATCTGGTGGATCAAGGCATCCAAGAAGCGATCACTTACTCTTTCGTTGATCCTGAGGTGCAAGCGGTTCTTGGTGACGGCACTGAGGGCGTCCGCCTCGCTAATCCTATCGCATCGAACCTTGCCGAAATGCGTCGTTCGCTGATTCCGGGACTTGTTGAGGCGGTTCGACATAACGTGAATCGTCAAGCCCCACGAGTACGGTTATTTGAGACAGGACAGTGCTTCTTATACCAAGGCGATCAATTGGACCAATCGGAGAGGATCGGTATTGCGATTTACGGACAGAATGATCCGTTGCATTTCAGCGGTGACCGCTTGGTTGACTTCTTCGATTTAAAAGGGGTGGTCGATGGTCTCGGGATGATCAATGGTGGCGCCGAATTGACGTGGGTACCATCGGAGCACCCGGCGTTTGCCCCGGGCCAGACCGCGAGCGTCAGTTTGGGCGGGGAGGTGCTTGGTATTGTTGGTCGACTACATCCCAAGCTGGCGCGTGAGTTCGATTTACCCAAGCCTTTATTCTTGGCTGATTTATTGCTAGCACCGATGTTAAGTGGACAAGTTACTGCTTTTAAAGCGATTTCGCGTTACCCTAGAGTGCTTCGCGATTTGGCAGTCATCGTGGATGACGATGTCGCGTGGCAGCAGATTGTGGATGCCGTGACAAGTCTTTCGGACGCACGTATCCAATCGGTTGAGTTATTTGATGTATATCGCGGAACGGGAGTTCCTGAAGGACGTCAAAGCCTTGCACTCTCATTGAGCCTGCAAGATCCAGAAAAGACTCTGGAGGACGCCGCGATTCAAGAAATAGTAAACCAGGTCGTTCAAGTGCTTTGCGAACGTACTGGGGCAGAGTTACGAGGATAAGCACGGTGGCAGCACTCACAAAAGCAGATTTGTCCGAACATCTCAACGATGTGGTCGGATTAAACAAGCGCGAGGCTAAGGAAATGGTCGAAATCCTTTTCGATGAACTGAGCGATTCGTTGATCTCTGGAGATCCTGTCCGTCTGTCAGGATTCGGTAACTTCGAACTCAGAGACAAAAATGAGCGTCCCGGTCGTAACCCAAAGACTGGTGAAGAGGTTCCTGTGAGTGCGCGTCGCGTCGTCACATTCCGTGCCGGACAGAAGCTTCGCTCTCAAGTTGAGTTGTATCACCCCTTGGATGATGAGTGAGTACAGTGGACCTCTTCGACGATGATCTTCCCCAGATCCCTGATCGGGTATATTTCACGATCGGAGAGGCCAGTCGCCTATGTGGTGTGAAACCTCACGTGCTCAGATATTGGGAGCAGGAATTCGAACAGCTTCAACCGGATAAGCGCCGGGGTAATCGTCGGTACTACCGATATCAGGACCTCATCATGATTCGTAGAATTAGGGCGCTTGTGCATCAACAAGGATTTACCTTGTCTGGCGCAAAATTACGGGTTCAGGAGGAAGACGAAGCCCGGATCGAAGCGGCCCACGATGATTCCAAGGGGATGGCGCTCCGAGAAATGATTCGGGAGCTAGAGCAAGTTCGTCGGTTGCTGTCTGATTAGGACGTTGTATACTCTCCCGCTCTCGGGGCGTGGCGCAGCCTGGTAGCGCACTTGCATGGGGTGCAAGGGGTCGCAGGTTCAAATCCTGCCGTCCCGACCAAGTCGGAATCGAGTAGAGACGATTCATTTATGTTTTGGCTTGAGTGTAAAATACCGCCCCCCATCATTGTCGTCTTGGCAGGGATTCTAAACTTCGGATCAACCGCATATAGCGTGGCACTGTTTGAGCCACCTT